>JAISME010000042.1 GCA_031276915.1 Zoogloeaceae bacterium | reverse complement strand
GCTTTTCCCCTTGCGCGGCAACGATTCCAGCATCTCCTTTTCCTCCGCTTTCAGCGTCACTCGGGATCAAGCGTCCAGCGCCGCCGGCAGGCCGTCGACGCCAAGGCGCCTGGTCCAGTCGCGCATCTGCGCGGCCAGGCCGGGTTCCACGGGGATGCCTTGCGCGCGGCGCGCGGCCTCTTCGCGCAGTTCCGGATCGCCAGGCATCCGCGGCGAGCCCGGTTCGCCGGACAGGGCGCGGGCGATGGCTTCGACCGCCGCCGCGAGCGTTTCGCCTCCGGCAAAGCGCGACGGGTCGAGCATCAGGAAAAACGCGCCGAGGCGGCGAGGTTCGTCGAGCGCCGTGAACATGTTGGATATCGTCGGCCCCCAGGGATTGGCGTTCAAGGGGCCGCACAAGAGGTCGATCATCAGCGCGAGACCGTAGCCTTTGTACCCGTATTCGGCGCCGCCCAACGGCATTAGGGCGCGCGCATCGCGCGCGTCGGTCGTGGGATTCCCCCCGGCGTCGTAGGCCACGCCCGGCGGCAATGGATGTCCCTCGCGGCGGGCGTTGATTACCCGGTTGAAGGGAATCGAGGTCGTCGCCATGTCCAGGCAGACCGGTTCATGGCCGGCGCGCGGGATGGCGATGGCCACCGGATTGGTGCCGAAAAACGCGCGCTTGCCGCCATGCGGAGCGGCGATCGCGTCGGCGTGCGTAAATGCCATGGCAATCAGTCCGGCGCGCGCCGCGGGACGCGCATATAGCGCCATGGCGCCACAATGGGAGGAATCGGAGACGCCAACGGCGCCGACGCCGGAGCGGCGCGCCAACGCACCGGCGACGGCGGCGGCCCGGTGCGCGACGACGATCCCATGCCCTTGGCCGCCGTGCACCTGGGCGGTCGCCGGGCCGGTCTCTTTCACCTCGATGGCCGGCCTGGCCTTGATCGAACCGCGCCCGAGGCGCTCCATGTAATGCGGCAGGCGGGCGATGCCATGCGAATCGATTCCCCACAGGCTGGTCTGCAACAGGCTGTCCGCCAGTTGTCCGGCGTCGTCCGGGGTCATGCCGAGCGCCTCCAGGCAACGGCGCGCCCAGGCGGCAAGGAGTTCGTGGGATATCCACACGCTGCCTTCGATGATAGGCTGGCTCATGGCTGAAAAATCATTCTGTTTGCATGTGATTTTGCATGTGATTCGCGGAAATGGAACACCGTCCCGTCGCCAGCCCGGAGTATAGCGAAGCTTCCGGACAACGCCAATCGACAGGCAGGCCGCGGGATGGGCGCATGCACGCCACGGGATCAAGGTCTTGAATCCGGCGGCGGATGCCGATGCCGGAAAGGACACGGGAGGCCCTTGCGTAAGACCGCGCAGGGGCACGTTTGCGGCGAAACGCTCGCTCTCCACCCCTCCTTTGATACCAAGTTGTGCTCAATAGGCCGTTGATACGCAAGTCTGACGTATCAGGATTTCGGTCATTTTTTTGGCGTATCACGATGGTTTGGCTGCAACCTGAGATCAAACATCCGCGTATGCGATAGCCATGAAACCATCGTGACACGCCAGACTTGAGTATTGACTGCCTATCGGGCGCAACTTGGTATCGCGCGATCGGGCCGGCGGTCCTCCCAACACCAATACCAATGCGCCTCCCCGGCCAACCGACTCCCGAAACGATCGTCCCGGCATCAAATCCTTGCCTGATGACTACCTTGGAAATACCGGTTTTCGGGTCATGCGACGGAGAGCGCAAAATGATTCGTCTCCAGATCCACGGAGCTTTGCACCAGAAACTCGATGGGGTACGGGTCGGTGCGCACCAGTCCCTTGATCTCGAATTGCAGGGTGTTGTAGCGCGACGAGCCGTTGCCGGACAGGGAAACGACGCTCAGGGATTCCGGCATCAGGCGGGGTTCGAACGTGAGGATGGCCTTGTGGATGGCGCGCTCGACGTGGCGCCATTTTTTTTCCAGGAGATAACCGCCCGCCAGGGACTCGATGCCGTAGTTCAGCGCGGACGCGCCTGCTTCCGGGAAACCGCCGTCCCTGAATAGATCGCCGACATTGACCGTGTTCAACAGATAATTCAAATCCCGCTGGATGATTTGCAGCAATTCCTTCGAGGATACCGAAATCTCCTCCGCGAACTCGGTCCGACGCCGGGGATTGTCGTCGCGCAAGCGGTCGAACAGGGTCGGCATCAGATGCACATAGGGCCGAAGCGGCGTCGGCGCGGCTTTTTCCTCGCTTCCTTGCGCATGAGCGTGTGTGCGTCGCATGGGCGGCCTTTCAAGCAAAAAACGTGATTTCCCTGAGATTGAGCAAACCGTGATCTCCGCCATCTGTCATCCAGGTCTTTTGGCCCAGGCCGAAGACGCCGGTCGTTCCCTGTTCCCGCCACGCGGTTTCACGAGCGAGACGAATCGCGTCCGTGCCGTTCCCGGAACCGGGATAGCGTACCGGAATATAGGCTTGCAACTTGGTTCCGTCGCGCAAGGCGCAGTCCACCTTGGCCCACAGTAAGTCCAGGAGACCTTGCGGGGCATGCAGGCGCAGGCTGGACAACTCGCAAAACGGACACCAGCGGTATCTTCCGGCCACCATCAGTTCGCACACCGGGCCAAGCCGGGTGTCGGAATCCGATATCCACGCAAACGGCGCGCCGTCGATTTCCCCTGGGGAATCCGGAACTTCCGACAAAGCCCACGTTCTTGTCGCGTCCGCCAGTCCGATGTCTCCCTGGGCCGCGGCGCGCAAGGCTTCCAGCAGGGCGGCAACCCATTCGGGCAGCGGGTCGATCACGCTGCCGGGCGAATTTTCCCCCGCCAGAACTTTCGTGCGCAGCGCCTCGCCACGAATCAGGCCGCGTATCACCTGCGCCGTTTGTTCGCGTTCGGGATCGATGCGCACGCAAACCTGCAATTGTTTGAGCGCCCCGCCCCAATCGCCCATGAAACACGCCATCTGAAAAAGCAACCAGCGTTCGTGGATGTCCCCCGGCCGGGAACGTACATTTCCCTTGACGCGCTCCATGGCCTCTTGCAGCGAACCGTGCCGCAACCATGCATTCAACGTGGCATTTCGATCTTTCAGGACGTTGGCGCGATCGAGTGTGTTCATGTTGTTCCGCGGTCAGTGGCTGGGACGGCGATCCTTGGCAAGAATGGTTGACATCGCCCCGATACCCTGGAAATCATGGGTTCCATGGATGAATCATCACGCCTCATGTACTCTGGATCCATGGGGATGAAAAGCGCGTTCAGTATATGGATCGGGATGCGGTTTGGGGGTCGCCGGAACCGCCGCGTCTCTCTTCCTGTTGGTAATGGCTGTCCGCGCCGACCCGGAGGTGATCGCGGCGCGTTCTCTCGGGAATGCGTTCGCTCCGCTTTAGCCCCTGCGCCATGCCTTGCGCAAAAAGCATCAGTACATCGTCGTCAGAGGGATCGCTTACTTCCAGTTGCTGGAAATCGTCGATCCCAAGGTGATCGAGGATGTCCTGGATGGTCAGCTTGCCCGATACGAAATCCTCCAGGGACTGATGTTTTTCCCATTCCTGATCGCAAGGTAATACATCCTCCCGGGAAAGGAGCGGATGCTCCGATTCGGGCGCGTTTTCTCCCCCGTGCTGCCGATACAGATGATCCGGATTCAGAATGACCTGAGCGTATTCGTCGGCAAGATGGCCAAGGACGTCATCTTCCGGCGCCCCCATGCCGGAATGGCCCGGCAAATCCGGTACGGGCCGCGCCTCGTCGAGATACGGGACATGCACGCCGACAATATCGAACGGGTTGTCCCCCTCGCTCGCCACGTTCCACTTCGGCATGTGCGCAAGCTCGGCCAGATCGAGGGATTTCGCTTCTTCTTCCGCGGGCGCGCCGTGTGCCGCTCGCGGAAGAGAAATTTCATCGTGGGAAACGACCTTGAACCGCAACAGTCCGATATCGATGCGATCCCCCTGTTTGACGGGCCGCGCCTCGCCGCGCGCAAGGCGTGTGTCATTGATGGCGCACACCCAGATTCCCCCGAGGCAGCGCGCTTTCCAGCAAACGGAATCGGCCGCCTCGTCCTTTTGAAAGGAAATTTCCGCCTGCCGCAGGACATCCCGCTCGTCCTCGGAAAGAGGGTCCCCCAGGATGATCGCGTCTTCCTCCGTCATGGACGGAATGCCACTTGCCGCGAGTACCAGGACGGTACGATCCTCGCCTCCTTGCCGCCGCAGAAGACTCAGGCATAGATTGTCGTTCATGGCATTTGTGGGCAGAGAAAAAAGTCGAGGCATTCTAGCGCAGGGGTCTGTAAAATACCAAACCGTCCGGAAAGCAAAAAAACGAACCGGATCCGGACTCCAACAAGGAAATACGCAGCAAGAAATTAACAACAGCCCTTCAGGACTGACGGTCTGACTCCATTTGGGAATGGGTTGGCATCCCTTCCCAATGGCCGCGGTCGAAACCCCGGTCGTAAGAAAGGGTTTCGGCCTTCGCGCCTTTCTTACGGGCGGGGTTTCAAACCGGAGTTGGTTTTACGATGAAAAAAGGCAAGAACGTAATCGACCCGCAAAAATACCTGGCGGCGCTCTCCGAAGCGGAGCCTTGCGGCCCGAATCTGGAATACGACCCGGAATATGTCGCCTTGCAAGCCCGGATGATCCCCAAGGGAAGCGCGCAATACGGCGATTTCGTCAAGACGCCGGAGGAACCCAACTGGGGAGAAATCGAACGCGAATGCCGCCAGATACTGCTGCGTTCGCGCGACATCGCCATCCTGCTGCTGCTCCTGCGTTGCCGCATTCATCTGTTTCAGGCGTGCGGATTGCGCGAGGTGCTGGAAATTCTGCTTGGATGGCTCGAACGGTATCCGGACCACATTCATCCGCAACTCGTAATCGACGGCGAGCGCGACCCGACGGTGCGCGCCAACGCCCTCTTGGCGCTGGTCGACCCCGAAGGGGTGTTGGGGGACTTGCGCGAGACGGTGCTTGCCAAAAGTTCCGTGATGCGCCTGCAAATCCGCGACGTGGAACGTTCGTTCGCGGTCCCGCGGCTCAGTGACGCGCTTGCGCCGGATTCGGTATGCCGCCAACTGAACGATCTGGTACGTTCCGAAGATGCCAACGTGCTTGCCCTGATCGAATCCGCGCGGCTTGCGCGGCATTTGCACGAGGGGCTGCTTGCCAACATGGGGGAGCATGCGCCCGATCTTGGCGTCTTTTTCCGTCTGCTCGGCTATTTTTACCGCGAAGGCTCGGAGCCGTTCCATTTCCAGCGGGGGAAACCGGCTTCAAGCGTAACCACGCCCTTGCCGGTTCAGGACGCGGCGCCGGAAGACCGCGATGCCCAAGTCCCCGTGGACGAAGCGATGCCCGCTCCGGCATTTCTTCCCGCGGACTTGCCGCCCGCGCCATCTTTTGCCGTTTCGCCCGAAATGGCGCGTGAAAACGCATTGCACACCATTCGCGGCGTTCGGGAATGGTTTGAACAGTACGAACCGAGCAGTCCCGTTTCCGTCTTGCTGCGACAAGCCGAACGCATGATCGGACGCAAGTTTTCCGAAGTTGCGCAGGAAATTCCGTTCGACCTTCTGGAGCGATGGTCGAACGACGATCGATGACAAGAGTCCAGGGATGATGCTTCTCCGTTCGATGACCGCGTTTTGCGTGATGCTTTGCCTCCTGTGCGGCTGCGCGACAAGGGAAGAGCCTGCCTTTTACGTGAATGAAATGGGCGAGGTCAGTATCGCGGATGGCGGCCTGACATCGGAATTGCAACTGGTGGCCGGCGCCATGACGCATGCCATGATGCCGACCGTCCTGAGCGGTAAAAACATGCCGTATCCTTCCCGTTGGGCTGCCGGAGTGAAACCCTTGGCCATCATTGTCGAGACCGACAACCAAACGGAGGAATTCGTGGATTCCCGGCTCGTGACCAACGCCATTCGTACCGCCTTGCGTTCGCACGGCGCGCTGCGGGTTCTTGACGACGAGCTTCCCTTTCCCGATGCGCGCCAGTCCGTTCCGGGCACAAACACGGGGGATCGCGTTTCTCCCCTGCCGCCGTCATCGTCGGAACCGGATGTATCCTTGCCATCCCATGAAGCGGATGGGGCGGCGCCGGTCGGGATACCCCTCCCGATGTCTCCACCCAAAACAATCGGACTGTTTGAATCCAATGCGCAAAAAAGGGAAAGGCTGCTGCGTCTTCTTGAAGCGCGATCAGAGGAACAGGACGTACAGGGACGTGCGCCAGCCTATGCCATCAGGACGGTTTTACTCCCCTTCGCACCCCGCCCTTTCGACGAAGAGCGTAAAGACAAGAAGGAGACGTACCTGTTCAAGATGCTCGTGGAAGACGTCCGGTCGGAGACCATCAAATGGGTCGGCGCCCGGGAAGTGCGAAAAGCTCCGGTATCACCGGAAACGGCACGGAAAACGGTTGCCGCGCCTCCATTACGCCAGAGTCCGGGCGAAGCGCCGAACAGGGCAAGAGTTCCACGCTAGTAGTCAGTCACATTGATTTGACACAATCGTTGACGTGATTTTTCGCTGAAAGCTTGCCCATCGAGTCGTGTCTTTTAAGCATGACTTACTACTAGTAGTCATTCACGCAGGAAAGCAAGGATTCGATGGGCAGGTTTTCATACCAGGTTGCCGCCAAACCATCGTGATACGAAAAAAATGACTGAATTTTCTGTCCTCTGTCCTCTGTCCTCTGTCCTCTGTCTTCTGTCTTCTGTCTTCTGTCCTCTGTCTTCTGTCTTCTGTCTTCTGTCTTCTGTCCTCTGTCCTCTGTCCTCTGTCCTCTGTCCTCTGTCCTCTGTCCTCTGTCCTCTGTCCTCTGTCCTCTGTCCTCTGGACTGCCTTCGGCCCTCGCAATGACGGAGGTTTGGGGGTTGGGCGCGTTGTCGCGGGCGTTGGGTTCATTGTCGCGGCTGTTCGACAACAAAGGTATTCGCCACGGCAAGGCGGGGGAAACTCCGTCATTGCGAGGAGCGCAGCGACGCGGCAATCCAGGCGGCGGTCGGATTTCCTGAAACGACAAGGCGTCCTCCACGTCCGTCTGGATTGCCACGGGCCTGCCGGCCCTCGCAAAGACGGAGGTTTGGAGGTTGGGCGCGTTGTCGCGGGCGTTGGGTTCATTGTCGCGGCCGTTCAACAACAAAGGTATTCGCCACGGCAAGGTGGGGGAAACTCCGTCATTGCGAGGAGCGCAGCGACGTGGCGATCCAGAGGACAGATGACAGATGACCGAAAACAGTCATTGCGGCGCGTAGCGCCGGTAACCGACCGTCCTCTGTCCTCCGTCTTCTGTCCTCTGGATTGCCACGAGCCTGACGGCCCTCGCAATGACGACGATTCGATCCTGATGTTTCTAAATTACCGACTGCTGAGTAAAATCGGTTTATTCATTTACTTCAATGGATGCCGGAGTCCCCAATGAGGTTGCGGCACGTTCTGTCCCAATCCAGATGAGTTCGGGTTTTGTTTATTCATGACGCCAAAAACTCCTTGAGATACAAGGTGTCCGCATTGACAACCACGCGCTTGCAAGCGGAATCAGGCGCGGTTTTTCCCATTGGCTTGGATACGGTAGGCAGCTTGTTCATGGAATTGCGTTTCCCAGTATGGAAAATGATATACCGCTCATCCACAACACTCATATGCTCACTGTGGAATTCCTTCAAAACACCCAAGGCATAGCGCACGAATTGACGGGTACTCCTGAACTGTTTTTCATATCCAGATGGATTGCCCGACTTCAAATCAATATAAAGTACTGTCAATTTTCCTTCATGATGCCATATCACAACGCAATCACAGGCGCAGTGATGACCGTGACGTTCGTCCTCGGCAAGCAAGGGCGACATGCCCTGATATGCCAATTTATTTCCATTTTTGACTTTTCTGCCTTCATCTGGATTGAAAGCAAACCAATCCCTATTCGCGCCATCAGTCGTGAGCGTTATTTTTCTCAAAACAGCCCGACTGTCTGATTCCCTGATCATAATATTTGTATCTTGTGCTCCGTTATATTCCACGCAGGACAGGATTCCTTTCAATTTTTCCATCTTTGGAGACATCAAATTGATCCCCCGTACAAAATATCGTTTTGTATTTTGTTAATGTTTTCTATTGTGTCATCGAAAGTCTCGACTTCAATTCCGCAGTCATGATGAATTTTTGCGGGTGCCAAAACAAAGCGGCCACGGCCTTTCTTTTTTTCTTTCGTCATGTAAAGTCGAATACTATCTGGATTCAATAGCTCGGCCTCCTCGTATTCATAATGAGCGCGCACTTTTTCGGTATGTTCCGTCTTCTGGTTCAACATGATCAGCGTGTTGAATTCCTTGACCAGATAATCACTATGGGTTGTAATGAAAACCTTCACGCCCGCATTGACCAGACGCGCCAGCAATCGCGCGAACATGCGCTGGTTTTTGGGGTGCAGATTCAGTTCCGGCTCGTCAATGATAAAAAGATCGCCCGGTTTTGCCTTGCACCGCAGATAAAAACCAATGTCCAGCAAAGCGCGCACACAACTGGAAGCCTCATTCATGGTGAACCGTTGCTTTCCACCGCCTCTGGCCTGGAAAACGAGACCAAAATCCCTGATGACCCTGTAGCTGCCGCCAATGACATTATTGAATGAAGCCAATATTTCCGGCACGGCCTTTGTCAATTCGCTCTCTTGCTTGTCGATTTCTTCAAGCTGGCGGACAAACTCGACATTATCCTCTACCGGCCAGGCATAGTCAGATTCGATTTTGTCGAATAATGCAAACGGGTTCTTCAGTTCCCTGGAATCCAGTTCCGACAATGCTTTCAGCATTCTTGTACGTGCAATATCCAGTTCCTTGCGGAAAATGGACGCCCCGGTACGCTCGGCGCTTGCAATATGCGCTCGCGGCAAATGGGGCTTGAAAACAATTTCCGCAATGGCGTCCGCGATAAAATAACTCAAGCCACCGAAAGAGTCGCGCAGCAAATCCTCATCCGCAGCCAGCACTTCAAGCACTGAACTGTTTGCTTCTTTCTTGATGATCGCCAGCACTTTTCCTGCTGGATTTGCCTGTACCCGGCGCTGATAAGGCTTGCCGAGAAAATCTTGTTTCTCGCGCACAGAAACAAAAACCCCGGTTTCTGAAAAAGCATTTTTCCGTGTTGCAAACACACGAGACAAAAGATCTTTATATTCTGAAGCCACGCGGGTTAAATAGTCATTGATCTTCCCAGAAAAATGCTTTTCCAAGTCAAATTGATGACCGTCCTGCGAGAGAATCTCTTTTCCAAATTCGGCGGCAATAATGCCCTGCAAAATTTTCCGCCAGACTCTCAAAAAACCATAGATGGCATACGTAGAGTAGGTTTTTCCCGTGTTGTTTTCTCCACAGATAACCGTCAAGTCGGCAATCTCGATTTCCGCCTTATCCAGCAGGCCAAGTTTCTCAAACTCAAATTTCATTTTTTGCTCCTGGGAAAACCTTCGTGCAATTAAACCAGGCTTCGATTTTAGCCTGTCAGATGCGCGGTACACTACGCTTCTCACCCATGCCTCATTGTTGTTCCATGCATGGCATGACCGTTTTCATACAAACAATACGAGTTTTGCCTTCATCACCTCATCTCCCATTCAACCGTAAGCAACGTCCGTTCCTCTGCCCACTGCTGCAACCGCGCTTCCAACTGACCGATGAGGCTGTTGCGCCGCGCTTCAATTTCATCCTGCCGCTCAAACAGTTCGCGCCGCAGTTTACCGCGCTGCCTTCCAGTTCGCGCAGTTTTTCCCGCCAGGAGGGCTTTTCTCCCTGTGTGGGCGAGCGGCCGCCGTGCGGCGCGCATTGCCGCTGCCGATCGTCCAGTTCCCCCGCGAGCACGGGCGCGCCACGATGGACGAGTCGATCATGTTTTGATGGCGGCGGAGGGGGGAAATGCGAGAGGAAACATTCTTTACGACATTTTTACCACATCGGGAACACCTCAAGACCACCGACCACGGAGAATCGCTGTTTTTTCTGGGTTTATCGCGTTCGTTGTGGTTAACTGTTTTTTTCGGCCGGGAGGATTTGCGATGAAGGCGATGGTTCACAAGATTGCTGGCGAACTTGGTCAGGCGCGGCGGGTTCTTTTCGTCACCGGGGCGGGGATATCGGCCGATTCCGGTTTGCCGACCTACCGCGGCGTCGGCGGTTTGTACAACGACGGGACGACGGAGGACGGCCTGGCCATCGAGGACGCGCTGTCCGGCGAATGCCTGGCGTTCCGGCCGGAGATCACCTGGAAATATCTGGCGCAGATCGAGCGTAATTGCCACGGCGTCGAGCCGAACGCGGCGCATCGCGCGATTGCCGCGCTGGAGCGGCCGCGCGAGGTGGTGGTTCTGACGCAGAACATCGACGGCCTGCATCTCAAGGCGGGCAGTTCCGAGGTGATCGAAATCCACGGCACGCTGGAGGAACGCTATTGCGCGCATTGCGGCGCGGAAGCCGATGCCGGCGACCCGGTCGTGCCGCCGCGCTGCGCGGAATGCGGCGAGATCGTGCGCCCGCGGGTGGTGCTGTTCGGGGAGATGCTGCCGGGCGATGCGCTCGAACGCTTGTACGGCGAGCTGGCGCGGGGTTTCGACATGGTTTTCGTGGTCGGCACGACCGCCGTGTTCCCCTACATCGCGGAGCCGGTGATGCGGGCGGTGCGCCAGGACGTGCCGACGGTCGAGATCAACCCGGCGCGGACGCGCCTGAGCGATCTGGTGCGTTATTACGTCCCGGAGCGCGCGGCCCTGGTCTTGCCGGAAATCGTGAGGCTGGCGCGTGAACCGGAGGCGGGACGCGGCGGCTGAGGCCGGCGCCGAATCGCCGACGCCGAACGTGCTCCAGGGATTCCCGACGATGATGTCCTATTGCCGCTACATAGAAACGATGCCGCCTGGGGAAAAAAGGGCGCTGCACAAAAATTATCACGACGAGCACTACGGCTTTCCGATTCACGATGACCGGGAATTGTTTGGCCGGCTGATTCTGGAGATCAATCAGGCGGGCCTGAGCTGGGAGACGATCCTGAAGAAGGAAGTCTCGTTCCGCGAGGCTTACGACGGTTTCGACATCCGGAAGATCGCGGCCTATACGCCGGCCGAGAGAGCGCGGCTTCTGGCGGACGCGGGCATTGTCCGGAATCGCCTGAAAATCGACGCCGCCATCGAAAACGCGAAAACCGTTGTCAAACTGCAAGAGGAGTTCGGGTCTTTTGAAAAATGGCTGGAGCGCCACCATCCGAGAGCAAGGGAAGAATGGGTCAAACTGTTCAAAAAGACCTTTCGCTTCACGGGCGGGGAAATCGTCGGTGAATTCCTGATGAGTATCGGTTATTTGCCTGGGGCGCACGACGAAAGCTGCCCCGTTCATGAGGCGATATTGAAACGGCAACCGATGTGGATGAAGCAATAGATTCAGCAATAGATTCGGTCATGGCGAAAAAATTTCCACTGCATCCAAGACACCCGGAGCGGATCTGCTGGGGATGCGATAAATATTGTCCGGTGGATTCGCTGGGGTGCGGCAATGGCTCCGACCGTACCCAGCATCCGGCCGAGCTGCTCGGCGAGGATTGGTACATGTGGGGCGACTGGGGAATCGTCGC
>JAISME010000052.1 GCA_031276915.1 Zoogloeaceae bacterium | reverse complement strand
CTTCTTTTTCTTTCCAAAGGAGCATCATCATGAAACATCTTGTACACACCCTTCAACGTGGCTTTACGCTCATCGAATTGATGATCGTCGTCGCCATCATCGGTATCCTTGCCGCCATCGCACTTCCCGCCTATCAGACATACACCATCCGCGCCTATGTCGCCGAGGGACTTGTTATGGCAGCAGGTGCCAAGGCCGCCTTGGTTGATTACTGGACATCCAATGGCGAACTTCCCACCGAGCCAGGATTGACGCCCCAAACCAACGCCAATCATCTCTATGGCTACAAATTCAAGCCGACAGACAATGTGAAGATGATACAGATGGAGGGGAGGTGCGCCGCCTGCGGCTTTCAGAACATCCGCATCTTTTACGGCGGCAAGAACAAGGCGCTGGACAAGCTGGGTCTTGTCCTCATGCTGATGCCGGGATTCGGCAAAATCCAGGGGGACGGCGACCCCCAACCCGGCTGGCCCTCGGTTGGGTTATCTACGAAAGAAGCATCGCCCTTTTCTCCGGTGGCGGACCCTGAAGCGGTAAGAAGGGGGGGCCGGCAGCATTGTCTGGGGTTGTGTGGTCAATCATGAGAGCAAAGCCTCTTTTTCAACTCTCAAAAAATACGTGCCATCCCGGTGCCGTAATCCTAATCCCAATACGAACAAGTGAGAGAAGGGTAACTCCTCCCGGGTCCATCTTGCGCGACAGGCAGGAGTGCCTGTCGCTTGTTTCCCGTTGTTCCCGCTGACCTTGCGCGATTTTCCCGGTGCCTGAAAACTGATATGATGCGCTTTCCATACGGCGGCGCGCGCGGCCGGATTTTCCCTTCTGACCTCTCCGGGCTTGCCCAACATTCCTGAGGATATTCCATGTCGAAACCGAACAAATTCATTGCCACTCTCCTGGCGACCGCGCTGATTTCCGCGCCAACCCTGGCGGCGAACGCCAATGCTCCGTTCATCACCGTCAACGGTTTTCCCATTCCCCAATATGTCGTTGATGCTTTCGTCAATGAACAAAAGTCTCGTGGCATTGCCGATGGTCCCGAACTGCGCGCCGCTGTCCGGGAAGAAATGCTGCGTCGCGCCCTGATTGCCAGCGAAGCCAAGAAAAAGGGCCTGGAAAAACGCGCCGAGGTAAAGGGCCAGATCGAAATCGCCTCGCAGCTTATCCTGATTCGCACCTATGTGGGCGATTACGTTCGCAACAATCCCGTCACCGACGCCGAACTGAAACAAGCCTACGACGAGCTTGTCGCCAAGCTGGGCAATACCGAATACAAGGTGCGCCATATTCTGGTGGAGAAGGAAGAAACGGCAAGGAATCTCATCGCCCGCCTGGAGAAAGGCGAGAAATTCGAGGATCTGGCCAAGGAATCCCAGGACCCCGGTTCCAAGGAAACTGGCGGCGATCTGGGCTGGAATACCCCGGCCGCCTACGTGGAACCGTTCGGCGCTGCCCTGACGCAACTGGAAAAGGGCAAATACACCCAGACCCCCGTGCAGACCCGGTTCGGCTATCACGTCATCCTGCTGGAAGACACGCGCGACCTGACGCCGCCCACCCTGGACGACCTGAAGCCACAGCTTACCCAGAACATCACCCAGCAAAAGGTGGAAAAGATGATCGAAGGACTGAAGGCCAAGGCCAGGATCAAATAAACCAGGAATTCATTCGTCGCCGCCGGTTGATCCGGCGGTTTTTTTTGGAATCACGCCGCGTCGCAAATCCGGAGTTTGGCGCGTGCCTTCCCCTTCGTTTGCGCGCCTGTCTTCACCTCCTCGTGTGGAGAGGGTGTTTTTGGACGGGATGGCCGAAAACGTCCGCGCCTTGCGGGCGAAAAGGGCCTTGCCGCCCTACGCCCGAATGGCATCTCCATGGTGGTGATCTCCGTCGATGCGCGTTGTTGCGTCCACCGTGTCGTTCCGCGCATTCCTGAAGGCGACGGAAAGCATCAGTTTGATGCGGTTTAACTGGTTGACCTCCGACGCGCCGGGATCGTAATCGATGGCAGTGATGTTGGCGTGCGGGAAATGGTCCTTCAATGCCTTGATGACGCCCTTGCCGGTGATGTGGTTGGGCATGCAGGCGAAAGGCTGCATGCAGAGGATGTTGTGCACGCCCACCTCGATCAGTTCGACCATTTCCGCCGTCAGGAACCAGCCCTCCCCTGTCTGGTTGCCGCGCGAGAGGAAGGGCGCTGCGCCGAAGGCGAGGGCGTCGATGGTGGGCGGCGGCACGAAGCGTTCGCTTTCGGAGAGCGCCTTTCGCATTTCCTTCCGGTAGAAATCCATCGCCTTGATCGCGGCGTTGCCGGCAATGGCGGCCAGCTTGCTGCGCGAGAGGTATTGATGGTTGTAATCGTAGTCGTAGGCGCAATAGAGCAGGAAATCCATGAGGCCGGGCATGACGGCTTCACCGCCTTCCCGCTCGATGACCTGCACGATGTCGTTGTTGGCGCCCGGATGGAATTTCACCAGGATTTCCCCGACGATGCCGACGGGCGGCCTGTCGCGTTCGCCGATCTCCAGCGTGTCGAAATCCCGCACGATGGCGCGGACGTTCTTCTTGAAGGTCCGGAAATCGCCGGCGAAGACGGCTTCCTTGCAGCGGGCGACCCAGCTCTCGTAAAGCGCGGTGGCCGATCCCGGCTGTTTTTCGTAGGGCCGGGTGCGGAACAAAACCTGCATCAAAAGATCGCCATAGACGATGCACATCATCAACCGGTGCAAAAGCGGCAGGGAGAGTTTGAAACCCTCGTTCTTTTCCATTCCAACGGCGTTGAGTGAAATTACGGGCACCTCGGAAAAGCCGCTGTCGGCAAGCGCCTTGCGCAGGTAGCCAATGTAATTGGTGGCGCGACAACCGCCACCTGTCTGCGAGATCATCACCGCGGTCTTCGCTGGATCGTATTCGCCGGATTTCAGCGCCTCGACGAGCTGCCCGACAACAATGATCGAGGGATAGCAGGCATCATTGTTCACGAAGCGCAGGCCGTGGTCGATGGTTTGTGGGCCGATGTCTTCCAGCACCTTGAGCTTGTAGCCATTGGCGCGGAAGGCGGATTCCATGAACTGGAAATGCATCGGCGACATTTGCGGCGCAAGGATGGTGTATTCGCCGCGCATCTCCCGGGTAAACGGCATGCGCTTGTACTTGGGCGGATGAATCTGGATGACCTGCGCCGGTACCGGGCGGACGCCGCGTTCCTCCAGCGCCGCTTTCAATGAACGGATGCGGATGCGCGCCGCGCCCAGGTTGCTGCCCTCGTCGATCTTGATGCCGGTGTAAATCTTGCCGCGCCGGGCGAGGATTTCCTGCACCTGGTCGACGGCGATGGAATCAAGCCCGCACCCGAAGGAATTCAGGTGGATCACATCGAGCAGGTTTTCGTGCGCGGCCAGGGCGGCGGCGCGATAGAGGCGGGCATGGTAGGTCCATTGGTCGACCACGCGCAGGGGCGCATCGAGCACGCCCAGGTGCGCGACCGAATCCTCGGTAAGCACCGCCATACCGAGTGAGGTGACGATCTGCGGAATGCCGTGGTGGATTTCCGGGTCGATGTGGTAGGGACGACCGGCGAGGATGATGCCGTGCGTGCCGGTTTCCGCCAGGAAGGCAATGGTTTCCTCCCCCTTCCTGGCGATGTCGGCCTTGACCCGCATCTGTTCCTCCCAGCCACGTTCGAGCGCCCGGCGCACCTCGGATGGCGCGATCTCCGGAAAGACATGCGTCAGCCGCTTGGCGAGCTTGTCGCGGTCCTCCAGGGAGAGAAAGGGCTGGATCAGCGCAACATCGTTTTCCTTCAGGTAATCGACATTGTTGCGGATCAGCTCCGGGTAGGAAGTGACCACCGGGCAATTGAAATGATTGTCGGCATCCTCGAATTCCTTCTGCTCATAGGGAATGCAGGGATAGAAAATCTTCCGGATACCCTGCCTGACGAGCGCGATGATGTGCCCGTGCACGAGCTTGGCCGGATAGCAGACCGTGTCGGAGGGCAGTGTATCCAGCCCCAGTTCGAGGATTTCCTTGGAGGAAGGAGGCGAGAGCAGCACCTCAAAGCCCAGTTCCGAAAGGAAGACATGCCAGAGCGGATAGTTCTCGTACATGTTGAGCACCCGCGGCACGCCGATGATGCCGCGCGGAGCGTCCTTCCGGGATTCGTAGCCGAACACGCGTTCGTACTTGTAGGTGTAGAGATCGGGGAGATCGCTTGTGGATTTCCCTTTCCCCAGGCCACGCTCGCAGCGATTGCCGGAAATGAACTTGCGCCCGTCCGAGAAGCGGTTCATGGTCATGTTGCAGGCGTTGGTGCAGAGGCCGCACCGCACCATCGAATGGCGAACCGAGAACGTCTGCAGGGCTTCCGGCAGCAGGAGCGAGCTTGTCTCCTCGCCTCGCCAGCGCTCCCTGGCAATGAGCGCGGAACCGAACGCGCCCATGAGACCCGCGATGTCGGGCCGCACCGCCTCGCGTCCGGCGATCAGCTCGAAGGCGCGCAGGACGGAATCGTTGTAGAAAGTGCCGCCCTGCACAATGATCTTCTGGCCGAGATCCTCGGGGCTCTTGATCTTGATGACCTTGATGAGCGCGTTCTTGATGACGGCGTAGGAAATCCCCGCCGAAATGTCGGCGACCGATGCGCCTTCCTTCTGCGCCTGCTTGACGCTGGAATTCATGAACACCGTGCAGCGCGAGCCGAGATCGGCGGGCGCGCGCGACTCCAGCGCGGCGCGGGCGAATTCGACAACCGGTGTCTGCACCGACTGGGCGAAGGTCTCGATGAAGGAGCCGCAGCCCGAGGAACAGGCTTCGTTCAGGAGAATGTTGTCGATCACGCCATCCTTGATGCGCAGGCACTTCATGTCCTGGCCGCCGATGTCGAGGATGAAGTCGACGCCGGGGAGGAAATATTCCGCCGCCTTGTAATGGGCGATGGTTTCCACTTCCGAATGATCGAACTTGAACGCCTCGCGGATCAGCGCCTCGCCGTAACCGGTCACGGAAGAGGCCGCAATGCGCGCGCCCTCGGGAAGCTGCGCGTAGACCTCTTCCAGGATGCCGCCCACCACCTTGACGGGATTGCCCTCGTTGCTGCTGTAATAGGTGTAGAGCAGTTCGCCGTTTTCCCCGATCAGCGCCGCCTTGGTGGTGGTCGAACCGCCGTCAATGCCGAGGAAGGCCACGCCACGATACCCGGCGAGATCGGCGCGGCGCGCTTTCGCCTTGGCGTGTCGTGTGTAAAAGTCGTGTTTTTCCGCTTCGTCAAGGAAAAAGGGCCGCAGGGCGTTCGAGGCCGTCTCCGTGATCGAGGCCAGTTTTCCGAAGGTTTCCAGTACTTCCGCGAAGCCGCGCGCCTCCCCTTGCGCGCCGTGCAGGGCCGCGCCGATCGCGACAAAAAGCTCGCTGTCCTCGGTTGCCACCTGGTTTTCCGGCTTGATGTCCAGGGTTTCGATGAAACGCTTCTTGAGTTCCGGCAAGAAATTGAGCGGTCCGCCCAGGAAGGCGATGTTGCCGCGAATCTTGCGCCCGCAGGCCAGTCCGCTGATTGTCTGGTGGGCGACCGCTTGGAGCACGGAGAGCGCGATATCCTCACGCGCCACGCCTTCGTTCAATAGCGGTTGCACATCGGTCTTGGCGAACACCCCGCACCGCGCCGCGATTGGATAGAGATTCCTGGCGCGGCTCGCCATGTCATTCAGGCCCACGGCGTCGGTCTGCAGAAGAGTCGCCATCTGGTCGATGAACGCCCCGGTGCCGCCGGCGCAGGAACCGTTCATACGCTGCTCGACGCCGTTGGTGAAGAATGTGATCTTCGCATCCTCGCCGCCCAGTTCGATCGCGACATCCGTTTGTGGCACGCGGGTTTCAATGGCCCTGGCGCAGGCGATGACTTCCTGCACGAAGGCGTACCCCAGGAGTTCCGCCACGCTGACACCGCCGGAGCCGGTGAGCACCACGGCAACCTGGGAGAGTGGATGGAGAACACCACTCTCGGCCAGTGCCCGCAGACTGCGCGCCGCCGTCTCGCGCACTTCGGAAAAGTGCCGCGTGTAGGACTTGAACAGCAACACGTCATGCTTGTCCAGCGCCACAACCTTGACGGTCGTTGAGCCAATGTCGATGCCGATTCGATAAAAATTCATGTTCATGCTGGTTTCCGTGTGAGGGGATTGGTCGCCGGGGCGCGCCATATTGGAAGAATGTTTGACAATTCTACCGAAAGTTCAGGGGAGTGCTCGTATGCCATGGATAATACCATCATGCGATTCCGGCCCATGGGGTGACGCGGCGGAGTTGCCCGGCGACCGCGAAGGAAGCCGGATTCCCGGCGCGGCGGGCCGCAATGTCCCGCCGATAATTCGGACGCATATCGTGCGCGGACGCGCGTGGGCGGTTGGGGGATACGCACGATTTCAAGCCAATTCCCTGCCTCGTGCGCGGACGCGCGTGGGTGGTTGGGGGCGGGAGTTGGCCCCCTGTTCTGTGACAATTTTTGTCACTTGACGCGCGCAATTTGTCACTTTGTGGAGGGGATGTGGTTGTGTTGTCGGGAGGGAAAATGGTGTGGATGCGAGCGTACAGGCGGGGATTGGACGTGCGGGGGTTGGTGGGCACAGAAGTTGCTCATATCTTCCCGGTTTCTTTTCCTGACAAGTCGGACAAGCGATACATCATGTTCTCCACCCTGCCGTTTTCGGAAGCATCGACCAGGACACTCGCTGTGTTGTACGCATGCGACATGTGCGGACAGGATGCGGGGAAAAGTGTAAAAAGACTTGACAAACCGGAGTATGCAAACATAATAATCGCAGGCAGCAGGCAGCAGGCAGCAGGCAGCAGGCAGCAGGCAGCAGGCAGCAGGCAGCAGGCAGCAGGCAGCAGGCAGCAGGCAGCAGGCAGCAGGCAGCAGG
>JAISME010000003.1 GCA_031276915.1 Zoogloeaceae bacterium | reverse complement strand
CTGGCAATCGCGCGCGCACAAGGAAGACCCGACAACCGTCTTTTCCACTTTCCGTTCCTGTCCTGTCATGTTCCGCTTCATCATGGCAATCTACACGCAAGACATGTGCCAGAAACACTCAAAACCCTTAACCCCTTGATTATCCTTCCTTGTCCATTCTCCCACCCACACCCCAACAACACGGGAAGTGACAATATTCGTCACCAATGAACCCAAAAATGTCACTTCGCGTCCTCCCAAGAGAACAAAACCACGCAGTGGCAACTCTCCAAAATGACGCGGGAACGGCGCAACCTCCATTCTCCGCGCTCTCCCGGCATCTTGGCCTCTTCGCCGCCACCTGGCGCGCACAACCGGCCTGGAAATCAGGGAATCCATATCCTTAATGATGATTTTCTTTTTCCATCCGCGAAATGTCGTCGGATGCGCGGCAACGGGATCAAAGTCGCCATGACTCCACGTGCAGGGACACGCCCCAGAGGCGAGCAATGGTTTCATGGACTTGACGCGGGTTGCCGCTCGTGGCGATCCGCAATTGCCCGTATCCGCCCGGGAGTCTTTCGCCTTGCAGCCGCCGTTCCACCTGGCGGGCGACTGCTTCGCCCGTATCCACGATGACAGCATTCCCCGGAAGACGCGCCGCGATTCCCGCCAGCACCCAGGGGTAATGCGTGCAGCCCAACACCACGACATCCGCGCCTGCCGTCGCCAGCGGAGGAACATAGGCATCCAGCAGGCTTTCCACCCGGACGCTCTCAGGCCCTTCAATCTCGATGGCGTCCGCCAGGCCCGGACAGGGTTGGGAGATCACCAGCTTTCCGCTGGCATGATTCTGCACCAGGCGCTGGAAACGGTTGCTGGAAAGCGTCCGCGAGGTCGCCAAAACACCGATCACGCCTGTTCGGGTCAGCGCCACTGCCGGCTTGACTGCCGGCTCCAGCGCAATGACGGGTTGCGTTACCGCCTCCCGCACCGTTTCGGCCGCTGCCGCTGTCGCCGTATTGCAGGCAATCACGATCGCCTTGACCCCCTTCGCGGCCAGTGTCCGGGCGATTTTCCGGCTGCGGTTCTGGATAAACGCTTCGCTGCGGTTGCCGTAGGGCAGAAAACGCGTATCGGCGAAATAGATGAAGTCCTCGCGCGGCAAGCGCGTTCGCAAGGCCGCCAGCACGGTCAGGCCGCCAAGCCCGGAGTCAAAAATGCCGATGGGCCGAAAAGTCATCGGACGAAACGCCACACCAATCCAGGCGGGTGTTTTCAGGGATCATGGAAAACAGGTCAGCGCGGCAACAGCGAACTACCCATCAGGAATTCATCCACGGCCCGCGCGCACTGGCGACCTTCGCGGATCGCCCAAACGACCAGCGATTGCCCGCGCCGCAGATCCCCCGCGACAAAGACCTTTTCCACGTCGGTGGCATATGCCCTGTCACCCTCCGTCACGGCATTGGCGTTGCCACGCGCATCCTTTTCAACGCCGAAGGCATCGAGCAGGGCGCCGATGGGATGCGTAAATCCCATCGCCAGAAACACGAGATCGGCAGGCAATTCGCGCGCGCTGCCCGCGACCTCGGACATTTTGCCGTCCTTCCACGTGACATCGACAATGCGCGCGGCCCTCACCTGCCCGGCGCTGTCCTCGATGAACGCCCTGGTGGCAACGGAAAACAGCCGTTCGCAGCCTTCCTCGTGCGAGGAAGATGTGCGCTTCTTGTGCGGCCAGTAGGGCCAGGCGAGTGCCTTGTCTTCCTGAAGCGGCGGCTCGGGCATAAGCTCCAGTTGCGTGACGGATGCCGCGCCCTGGCGGTTGGAGACGCCAACGCAATCGGACCCCGTATCGCCGCCGCCAATCACGATCACATGTTTCCCCCGGGCATTGATGGGATTCCTGCCGTCGCCAGCCACTTCCCGGTTTTGCGGAATCAGGAACTCCAGCGCGAAATGCACGCCCCGCAAGGCACGCCCCGGTATCGGCAGGTCACGCGGCGTTTCAGCCCCGCCCGCCAGCACCACGGCGTCGAATTCCTTTTTCAGCGTTCCGGCGTCGACCGTTTCTTTCGCGTCGCAGGCAATCCCGGACGGCAAGGTCTCGATGCCGACCAGAACACCGGGGCGAAACGTTACGCCTTCCGCCTCCATCTGCGCGACACGCGCGTCAATGCGCTTCTTTTCCAGCTTGAAGTCGGGAATGCCATACCGCAGCAACCCGCCGATCCGGTTGTTCTTCTCGAACACGGTGACAGCATGGCCGATGCGCGCCAGTTGCTGCGCGGCGGCCAGCCCCGCCGGGCCGGAACCGACCACGGCCACTTTCTTGCCTGTCTTGAGAGCGGCGGGCTGCGGCTTGATCCAGCCGCGTTCCCAGCCCTTGTCGATGATCGCGTGCTCGATCGACCGGATGCCCACGGGCGCGGCGTTGATGCCCAGGGTGCAGGCCGCCTCGCACGGCGCGGGACAAATGCGCCCGGTGAAATCGGGAAAATTGTTGGTCGAGTGCAGGACGGCAAGCGCCTGTTCCCACGCGCCCCGGAAGACGAAATCGTTCCAGTCGGGCACGATGTTGTTTACCGGGCAGCCGTTATTACAGAACGGCGTGCCGCAATCCATGCAGCGCGCGCCCTGTGTGCCCGCATCCGCGTCGGAGAGAGGCGCCACGAATTCCCTGAAGTGCCGCACGCGCTGCTCGACGCTCTGATAGCCTTCGGAGAGGCGCTCGAATTCGAGGAATCCCGTTGGTTTGCCCATGATTACGCAGCCTCCTTCTCTTTGGCCGCGGCCAGTTCGGTGAGGGCGCGGCGATACTCATGCGGAAAAACCTTGACGAATTTCGCCCGGCTCTTTTCCCAGTCGGCCAGAACAGCCCTGGCGCGCGCGCTGCCCGTCGTCCTGGCATGCCGTGTCACCAGATCCTTCAATTGCGTCTCGTCCGCCGCGCCGTGGTGGAATGGTCCGGTTTGCGCATGCGCGGGCAGGACGGGCTCCAGCGCCACCTGCGCCAGGTTGCAGCGTTCCCTGAAGGCGCCGTCCTCATCTAGCACGTAGGCGACGCCGCCGGACATTCCCGCCGCAAAATTGCGGCCCGTGTCGCCCAGCACCACCACCGTACCACCCGTCATGTATTCGCATCCGTGATCGCCGACGCCCTCCACCACCGCCGACGCGCCGGAATTGCGGACGCAGAAGCGTTCGCCGCCAACGCCGGAAAAGAAGGCTTCGCCACCGGTCGCGCCATACATGACTGTGTTGCCGACGATGATGTTGGCTGCCGCATCCCCCCGGAAATCCGGATGCGGATACACGATGATGCGCCCGCCGGAAAGTCCCTTGCCCACGTAATCGTTCCCTTCGCCGACAAGCTCCAGGGTAATGCCCCTGGCAAGGAACGCGCCGAAGCTCTGTCCCGCGGTGCCGGTCAGGGCGACATGGATCGTGTCGTCCGGCAGGCCCGCCGCGCAGCAACGCTTCGCGACCCACCCGGAGAGCATGGCGCCGAATGTGCGGTTGGTATTCCGGATGGGCAGGTCGATCCGCACTTTCTCCCTGTTTTCCAGCGCCGGGGCGGCTTGCCGGATCAGTTCCAGATCCAGGGCCCTGTGCAGGTTGTGGTCCTGCGCGTCGGTATGCCGGCGTCCAACTTCCGGCGCGGCTTCGGGCAACGCGAAAATACGGGAAAAATCGAGACCCCTGGCTTTCCAGTGATCGATGCCCGCGCGCTTTTCCAGCAGATCGGAACGCCCAATCAGATCGTCGAAGCTGCGGACACCCATCCGCGCCATCAATTCCCGCGCTTCCTCCGCGACGAAAAAGAAATAATTGACGATATGTTCGGGCTGGCCGGAAAAGCGCCGGCGCAGCGCCGGGTCCTGCGTCGCCACACCCACCGGACAGGTGTTCAGGTGGCACTTGCGCATCATGATGCAACCTTCGACCACCAGGGGCGCGGTAGCGAATCCGAACTCGTCCGCGCCCAGCAGCGCGCCGATCACCACATCGCGCCCCGTCTTCATCTGGCCGTCGACCTGCACGCGCACCCGCGAGCGCAGGCGATTCATCACCAGCGTCTGCTGCGTTTCGGCAAGGCCCAGCTCCCAGGCGCTGCCCGCGTGCTTGATGGATGCCTGCGGGGAAGCGCCCGTGCCACCGTCATGCCCGGAGATCACGATGTGGTCGGCCTTGGCCTTGGCCACGCCCGCCGCCACGGTGCCCACACCCACCTCGGCCACGAGCTTGACTGAAATGCTGGCCTCGGAATTCACGTTCTTGAGGTCGTGAATCAGTTGCGCCAAATCCTCGATGGAATAAATGTCGTGATGCGGCGGCGGGGAAATGAGACCAACCCCCGGCACGGAGTGGCGCAGAAAACCGATGTATTCGGAAACCTTGTGACCGGGCAACTGGCCGCCCTCGCCGGGTTTCGCGCCCTGCGCCATCTTGATCTGAATCTGGTCGGCGTTCGCCAGATATTCGGCGGTCACGCCGAAGCGACCGGAAGCCACCTGCTTGATGGCCGAACGCAGGGAGTCGCCTTCCCTGAAGGTATAGTCGCGCTCGATGCGGGAAGCGCCAATCACTTCGGAAAGCTTCTGTCCCGCTTTCAATGGCCTGAAACGCCGCGCGTCCTCGCCACCTTCGCCGGTATTCGACTTGCCGCCGATACGATTCATGGCGATCGAAAGCGTGGTGTGCGCCTCGGTGGAAATGGAGCCCAGGGACATCGCGCCGGTAACGAATCGCTTCACGATTTCGCTGGCCGGCTCCACTTCGTCGAGCGGCACGGGATCGCCCGCGGACCTGATCGCGAAGAGACCGCGCAAGGTCATGTGCCGCTCCGCCTGATCGTTGACGATGCTGGCGTATTCCCTGTAGGTCTCGTATTTTCCGGCGCGTGTCGCGTGTTGCAGCCTGGCGATGGCGTCCGGCGTCCACATGTGCGCTTCGCCGCGGATACGGAAAGCATACTCGCCGCCCGCGTCCAGCATGCCAATGAGCGCGGGGTCGCTGGAAAACGCCGCCTGGTGAAGCCGTAGCGCCTCTTCCGCCACTTCGAAGAGACCGATTCCCTCGATCTTGCTGGGCGTGCCGGAGAAATATTTTTCGACGAATTCCTGCCGCAGCCCGAGAGCCTCGAAGATCTGCGCGCCGGTGTAGGACATGTAGGTGGAAATCCCCATCTTGGACATGACCTTGCACAACCCCTTGCCAATTGCCTTGACATAATTCCTGATGGATTTCCCGGCTTTTTCGGCGTCGCCCTTCGCCAGATCACGCAGGGTCTCAAGCGCGAGATAGGGATGCACGGCCTCCGCGCCGAAACCACCCAGAAGCGCGAAGTGATGCGTTTCGCGGGCGGATCCCGTTTCCACCACAAGGCCGGTGGAAGTGCGCAGACCTTCGCCGACCAGATGCTGATGGATGGCGGAAGTCGCCAGCAGCGCCGGAATCGCCAACAGATCCCGGCTCATCCGGCGATCGGAAACAATCAGGATGTTCGCACCGCCCAACACCGCGTCTTTCGCCTCCGCCGCCAGGGAGGCCAGCCGCGCCTCGATCCCCTCCCGTCCCCAGGCGACGGGATAGCAGATGTCGATCTCGTGGGAGCGCATCCGCTCGCCGGTATATGCGCCGATCCGGCGGATTTTTTCCATGTCCTCCACGGACAGGATAGGCTGGGAAACTTCCAGGCGAATGGGCGGGTTGATGTCGGTGGTATTGAGGAGATTGGGCTTGGGCCCGATGAACGAAACCAGCGACATCACAAGCTCTTCCCGGATCGGGTCGATCGGCGGGTTCGTCACTTGCGCGAAAAGCTGCTTGAAATAGTTGTAGAACACCTTGGGCCGGCTGGAAAGCACTGGCAGGGCGCTGTCATTCCCCATGGAGCCGATCGGCTCCTCGCCTTTTTCCGCCATCGGCTCCAGGATGAATTTCAGGTCTTCCTGGGTGTAGCCGAACGCCTGCTGGCGATCGAGCAGGGATGCCGCGCGCGTTTCCGCCTGCGTTCCGCTCGCCGGAATCTCGTCCAGCTTGATGCGAATCCTGGAAATCCATTCCCGATACGGACGGGAAGACGCCAGGGAGTCCTTGATTTCCTGATCGTCGACAATCCGGCCCTTGTCCATGTCGATCAGGAACATTTTCCCGGGCTGCAAACGCCACTTCTTGACGATCCTTTCTTCCGGAATCGGCAGGACGCCACTTTCGGACGCCATCACCACCAAATCGTCGTCGGTGACGAGATAACGGGCCGGGCGCAGACCGTTGCGGTCGAGCGTCGCGCCGATCTGGTGCCCATCGGTGAAGGCGACGGCGGCAGGACCGTCCCAGGGCTCCATCATGGCGGCATGGTATTCATAGAAGGCGCGCCGGTTCTCATCCATGCCCGTGTGTTTTTCCCACGCTTCCGGAATCAGCACCATCATGGCGTGCGCCAGGGAATACCCGCCCATCACCAAGAGTTCCAGGGCGTTGTCGAAAGCGGCGGAATCAGACTGGCCCGGATAATGCAATGGCCAGATCTTGCCGAGATCGTCCCCCAGCAGGGGCGAGGAAATTGCCTTCTGCCGCGCCGTAAACCAGTTTACGTTGCCGCGCACGGTATTGATCTCGCCATTGTGAGCGATCATGCGGAAAGGCTGCGCCAGCGTCCAGGTCGGAAAGGTGTTGGTGGAAAAGCGCTGGTGCACCATGGCCAGCGCCGACACCACGCGCGCGTCCCGCAAGTCGGTGTAATAGACGCCAACCTGGCTTGCAAGCAACAGGCCCTTGTAATTCACCGTGCGCGCGGAAAAGGATGCCACATAATAGGACTTGCCATGCTTCAGGTTCAGGGCGCGGATGGCGTTGGCGCTGCGGCGACGGATGACGTAGAGCTTGCGCTCCAGCGCGTCGGTGGTGAGCACATCGGCGCTTCTCCCCACGAACACTTGCCGGATTACCGGCTCGGTTTCGCGCACGGCGGGCGACATGGGCATCGCGCGATCAACCGGCACATCGCGCCATCCCAGGATCACCTGGCCTTCCGCCGCGGCATTCCGCTCGATTTCCGCCTCGCACGCCTGCCGGGAAGCCGCCTCGCGCGGCAGGAACAGCATCCCGACTCCATACTCGCCCGCCGCGGGCAAGGCCACACCCTGCGCGGCCATTTCTTCCCGATAGAAGCGGTCGGGAATCTGGATGAGAATACCGGCGCCGTCTCCCTGCAAGGGATCGGCGCCCACTGCGCCCCGGTGGTCGAGGTTTTGCAGGATGCGCAGGCCCTGTTCGACGATGTCGTGACTCTTTCTCCCTTTCATGTGCGCCACGAAGCCCACGCCGCAAGCATCGCGCTCGTTTGCGGGATCGTAGAGCCCCTTTTGCCCGAGTGCTTCTGTCATCATGCCGGATTCCTCATTCATCTTCGACAACCCCAAAACGCCACCATGCAAAAAAGCCGGGATGACCGGCCCGCGGACGCGAAAGAAAAGGCGACGACTATACTGCCAAACACCCTGTTTTTCAAGATTTTCCGCAGTGCAGCAAGGCGGCCATGCGCCCAGGAAAAGGGTCGCCGCCAAGAGTTCGGGAGTCTTCCCGTTGGCGCTTTTTCCCAAGGACGCGGGTTTTCTTCCGATCCTGTCGCCAACACCATCCGGGCGCGGGAGCCAGGGCAAACAGCGCGACGGCAATCAGCGCCGCCGCCATGAAGAGCCGGGTAATCCATTGCGGAATCCCGCGGCCCTCCCGGAATGTCGTGCGGCTGGTTATTGCAGGCGCAATGGTTGTGAAAATGCCTGTACGCGGAAATGATCGGCAAGCGCGACAAATCTCAACTCCATGCCCTTGTCGCGGCAGCCCAATGTGGCGATGTAGCCGTTATTGAGCAACCGGGTGTAATCCGCACATTCCAGATCATGCGAACGCAATTCCGCATCCCCTGGTCGCCATGACCAGAAAGCGGCACGAAACGACGGGGAGAATGGATTTGTTCCGAATGGATTTGTTGTTCCATTGGCCAGATAGACAACTCCATCCACGATTGTCAGGTGTGGTTCCCGCTTGGCGTCCATGTCGTTCATCGTCTGGATCCTCGACATGAATGTCCCGTCGGGCAGCGAATAGGCTTCGAGCATGCCGCTGCCGCGCCAGATGACAAAGAATTTTCCGTCGGGCGCGACTTCAAACGCGGGAAACTGGACATCCAGCGAACATTCCCTGTTTTCCGGGGAACAGGCCCGAAACGCATCCGATTTCTTTTCAAGCGCGATGTTGTTCGACCGCCATTTCCACCATTTTTCCCTCGCCTCGTCGCGTACCTTGTAGAGCGTCAGATTGCTTGCCGCGCTGTTTTTAACCAGAATCTGGCGCGCCAGGGGCGCATAGGCAACCAGCACCCCCTCCGGCGCCGTGACGAAAATCCCATTTGTATACTTTATGCTCGACATCGAGAAACCGGCATTGATGATGTGCGGATCACCGCGTCGCATCACCAAGGCGCGTCCCGCTGTGGCCAGCATGCCGTTAGTTCCGTACGTCTCGAGTTCCTGGACCTTTTCTTCCCTTGCAATATCCCAAATGACAAAAGACAGGTACGGCCCGTACTCATTCCCTCCAGCCACCACATTCTTTCCGGTTATCATTACGGCATAATGGCCATTTTCAGTGATCGCCAGGGATACGGGAAAACTCGCCGCGCCATCCCAGAGCACCTGTTCCAGAAGGTAGCGGTTTTTCCTTTTGCGGAAAATATAAAGTTGGGAACGCTCGCCCGCCACGACGATGACTTCTCCCTGGTAATCGGATGCCGCAACCAGGGTGACATCATCCGTGTGCTTGCCCATTGAAACCCGATGATCTTCTTTCAGGCGGGAAATCGCCTTCTCTCCCTTGCTCGACGCGGCATGATAGGCGCTACGCGGTTTGAGGAGCGCGCCACCGATGTCGTCAAGACCCTCATATTCGTTCAAGATACTCAGGCGACCCAGAAGTACTGGAATGAGCAAGGCCAGAACCAGCACCAATATGCCAATGCGAAACAATTTCATCATTTTCTACCTTTGTTCGAGGAATCCTTGACGAGCTTGCCCAGACAGATCGGCGCTGTTCATGTTCTCATTCCACACGACGCCAAAAAGAGGGAAGGACAAAAAAGATCGCAGACGCATGCCAAGGCACGCGCCCGCGGCAGCAAAACGGGGAAAAGCGGAAAAACCAGGAAAGCGGAAGAAAGAGGAAAAGCAAAGGGAAAAGAACCCGGCGTTTTCCAAACAACAAAAAGTCTTCTCCGTTATCTGTAGATAATGGAGAAGACTTTTTGTTGTTTGTTGTTTGTTGTTTGTTGTTTGTTGTTTGTTGTTTGTTGTTTGTTGTTTGTTGAGCCGTGAGCCGTGAGCCGTGAGCCGTGAGCCGTGAGCCGTGAGCCGTGAGCCGTGAGCCGTTTCATTGCCAAGCTTCCAGCCTGGCAATGAAACGGCTCACCACGATCAAACTCAACTCTGCTCTTCATCGTGGCAATATACACACAAGATACACATGAGAGCAAGACACATGCAAGAATGACCCAAACCCTTGGCCCATTGATTCCCTATCCCTTTTCTCTCCTTTTCTCAACAACACGGAAAGTGACAGTATTCGTCACCAAGCGACCGGAAATGTCACCTTGTGCCCCCTCAAGAGAACGAAACCACACAGCGGCAATTCCCCAATAACGCAGGAACAACACAATTTCCATTCCCCTGTCTCCCGGCGCGAGAAACCGGCCTGGAAATCAGGCAATCCCCCGGTACTTTGCACAAGCCTGGAGCTGGTTTTCAGTTTCGGCGCTTCCAGGCTGTTCCTGTTGGCAAGCGGCTTCGCGCTACCGCTGGTTTTTCGCCCCGAGTTCCAGCACCTTTGTGCAGCGCCGACCCCGGGTCCTTTCGACTGGGGACGGATCATGCTGGCATGTTGGCGAACTAAACACCCCGGATTGAATCATCGGGAATACGGCGGGAGGATTCTCCCGCGGGATCCCGGATACCCAGCGCGGCTTCCCGGATCAAGTCGGGGCCCTTGTAGATAAAGCCGGTGTAGATTTGCACAAGACTTGCGCCGGCGGCGATTTTGGCGCGGGCGTCCTCGCGTTTCATGACGCCGCCTACGCCGATGACGGGAATTTCCTTTCGCAGGGCATGGGTGAGCTTGCCCAGCACGGCAGTCGAGAGGCGGAATTCCGGCGCGCCGGACAGGCCGCCGGTTTCATTGCCATGCGGCAGGTGTTCGACGCCCTCGCGGGAAAGCGTGGTGTTGGTGGCGATGACGCCATCCACACAGCGCCGCCGCAGAGTGTCCGCGATCACGGTGATCTGGCCATCTTCCAGGTCGGGAGCGATTTTCAGGAGCAGGGGCACATAACGTCCATGCTGGTCCGCAAGACGCGCTTGCGCCGTTTTCAGGCGGGCGAGCAAGCCATCCAGCGCCGCCGCCTCCTGCAACGCGCGCAGGTCGCGGGTGTTGGGGCTGGAGACATTGACCGTCACGTAACTGGCGTCGCCATAGACCTTTTCCAGGCAGACAAGATAGTCCTCGTGCGCCTTTTCGATGGGCGTATCAGCGTTTTTCCCAATGTTCACGCCCACGATTCCCCCTCTCCTCGGGAATTCCGCGCGGCGAATGTTGATGACGAGCGTATCCACTCCAGCGTTGTTGAACCCCATGCGATTGATGATCGCCTGAGCCTGCGGCAACCGGAAAAGGCGAGGGCGAGGATTGCCGGGCTGCGCCCGCGGTGTCACTGTGCCAACTTCGAGATGTCCGAAACCCAGTGCGGCCAGGGCGTCGATGTACGCGCCGTTCTTGTCCAGCCCGGCGGCCAATCCCACCTTGTTGGGAAAGCGCAGTCCCATGAGTTCCACGGGATCGGAAACCAGCGGCGGCGCGAGGAGACTGGAAAGACGCAGGCATGCCGCCAGGGAGAGTCCGTCCAGCGCCAAGTTGTGCGCGCTTTCGGCGTCCATGGCAAACAGGACACGACGTAGCAGGGAATAAAGCATGCGACGATTTTAGCGCAAGCCAGTCCGGGGCGGGCAGAAAACCGTTGTCATTCACGGTTGCGGCGACCACGGCTTTCGATGGTTCCGGGATTCTCGAAGAAACGGCAGCTCAGACCCCGGTGGGACGCGGCAAGCGGGCGTCCTCCATCCAGCGTTTGATGCGCACGGCGTCGCCCACACGGGTCATCTTGCCGGAGGAATCGAGAAGCACCATGACCACGGGCCTGCCGGACACCCAGGCCTGCATCACCAGGCAACGGCCCGCCTCCGAGATGTAGCCGGTCTTGGAAAGGCCGATCTGCCAGTTCGGGTTCTTGACCAGGGTGTTGGTGTTGTTGAAGACCAGCATCGCGCCGCCGGTGTCCAGATGCGCCTGGGCCATCGTGGAATACGCGCGGATTTTCGGATAGCGATGTGCGACAACCGCCAGTCTGGCAAGCTCGCGTGGCGTGGAGACGTTGTCGGAGGAAAGACCGGTCGGCTCCACGAAATGGGTGTATTTCAGGCCCAGGGAACGGGCCTTGCGGTTCATGGTCGCCACGAAGGCGGGAAGTCCGCCGGGGTAATGGCGGCCCAGCGCGTTGGCCGCCCGGTTTTCCGACGACATCAGGGCGAGCAGCAAGGCCGTGTCGCGCGTCATGGAGGTGCCGATCTGGAGGCGCGAATGGGTGCCCTTGCGGTAATCCACATCTTCCTCACCGAGGGAAATGATTTCCTCCATGTCCTGTCCGGCATCGAGAACCACCATCGCGGTCATGAGCTTGGAGATGGAGGCGATCGGGGAAATCATGTCCGGATTTTTTTCCAGCAGGATTTTCCCGCTCGTCTGGTCCATCACCAGCACGGCGGCGGAACCCAGTGTGCGGGGATCGCCATCCCAGAACGCATCCTCCTCGATCGCGATGACCCCCCGCGCGCGCGGGGGACGCGCGACCAGTCGCGGATTCCCGGCCTTTCGGGCCTGGAACTTGTTTTTTCCCGTTTTCCGGGCGGTTTTGCCGTTGCCTTGCTTCTTGCTCGCCTGTTTCTTGCCGACGGTTGTTTTTTTCGCGCCGGACTGCGGTTTGGCCCGCACATCATCCGGCACGGCATGGAGAATCGTCATGAGAGCGATGACAAACGCCAGAAATGTTTTTTTCATGACAAATGCTGGAGAGTGGAAAACACTGTGAATCAGTGTAGCAGTTTGCGCCGGATTTTTGAAATCCCGGAAAATTATGAAGATAAAGGAAAAACTTGAAGTGACTTCACAGGAGTTTACGCAAGGCGCGAGAGCACGCGTCGCGTCAATCCGCGTCCTCCGGGTGCAGGCGGAAAAGCCGCGCGACGGCCTGCTGGAGTTCCGCGCGTTGCCGGGCGTCGGCAAGTTGCAGGGCCTGAGTGGGCGCGTGCAGGAACTTGTTGGCGAGGCGCGTTGAAAACTGTTCCAGGACACTGGCGGGATCCTCGCCGGAGGAAAGACGTTTCAGGGCGCGCTCGAGCTCGTGTCGGCGGGTGCGCTCGGCGTTATCCCGCAGGCTGCGAATCAGGGGAACAACCTCGCGCGATTCCTGCCAGCGCAGGAATCGCGCGACCTGCGCGTTGATGATGGCATCGGCCTGGATCACGGCGGCCTGCCGGGATTCGACCCCGCTTTCCACGACTTCGGCGAGATCGTCGACGGTATAGAGAAACACATCGTCCAGTTCGCCCACTTCCGGCTCGATGTCGCGCGGCACGGCGAGATCGACCATGAACATGGGACGATGCCGCCGCGCCTTGACGGCGCGTTCGATCAGTCCCAGACCGATGAGAGGCAAGGGGGAGGCGGTGCAGGAAACAATGATGTCGTGCATGGCCAGGGTTTCCGCCAGTTCGTCCAGGCGAATCGCCCGCGCGTTGAAACGTTCCGCCAGGGCGCGACCACGCTCTACCGTGCGATTCGCCACAGTCACGCGCTTCGGATTGCGCGCGCAAAAATGCGCCGCGCAGAGCTCGATCATTTCGCCCGCGCCAATGAAAAGCACGCTCTGGCACTCGATGCGTTCGAAAATGCGCTCGGCGAGCCGCACAGCGGCAGCGGCCATTGAAATGGTGCTGGAGCCGATTTCGGTACGGGTGCGCACCTCCTTGGCGACGGCAAAGGCGTGCTGGAAAAGCTTGCCAAGATGTGACCCCATCGTGCCGGCCGTTTCCGCTCGCCGCGCGGCGTCCTTCATCTGCCCCAGAATCTGCGGCTCGCCCAGCACCATCGAATCCAGGCCGCAAGCGACGCGGAATGCGTGCTGGATCGCGTCACGGTTGGAAAGAATGTAAAGATGGGACTTCAACATTTCCGCCGCTAGTGCGCGGCGAGCGGCGAGCCAGTCGACAGCGGTGGCGGCGTTGTCCGCCGCGCAATAGATTTCGGTGCGATTGCAGGTGGAAAGAATGGCGCACTCACGCACGCCGGGAATTTCCGCCAAGGCCGTCAGCGCCCTGGGCAGGGTCTCGACGTCGAAGGCCACTTGCTCGCGGATTTCCAGGGGGGCGGAGCGGTGGTTGATGCCGAGAATGAAAATGGACATGGGATCACGGCGGAAGGAAGACGATGATTATAGCAAGCCTTTATAATCCGGGCCTCCTCCCATGGATTACCGCATGCGCGCCCTTTTCGACTGGCTCCGACCGCTCCTGACCCGCAAGATGCTGATCTGCGTTTTCACGGGATTTTCGTCCGGGCTGCCGCTTTATCTGCTTATCAACCTGATTCCCGCATGGCTGACGACGCGCGGTCTCGATCTGGCGACCATTGGTTCCTTCGCCCTGATCCAATTTCCGTTTACCTGGAAATTTCTCTGGTCGCCACTGCTCGATCGTTACGCGCCGCCCCTGGGCCGCCGCAGGGGCTGGATGCTCGGCGCCCAGGCCGGCCTGCTGTGCCTGATCGGCATTCTGGGCGGCCTCGATCCGAAAGAACAGACCGGCGCGGTTTTCATCCTCGCAACGTTTCTCGCCCTGTTCGCCGCGACGCAGGACATCGCGCTGGACGCCTTTCGCCGCGAGATTCTGACGGACGCGGAACTGGGCATCGGCAATGCGGTACATGTCAACGCCTATCGGATCGCGGGGCTGGTGCCCGGTTCGCTTTCCCTGATCCTGGCGGACCATCTGCCCTGGAGCACGGTTTTCTGGATCACGGCGCTTTTCATGATTCCCGGTATGCTGATGGCGCTCGCGGTCAGGGAACCCGGGGTTGTCGGGCGTCCCCGGACGTTCGAGGAAGCCTGCATCGAACCGTTCCGGGAATTCATGGGCCGCCAGGGATGGCGGAACGCCCTGCTCATCCTCGCCTTCATTTTCCTCTACAAGCTGGGCGATTCGCTGGCGACCGCGCTTTCCACCACGTTTTACCTCAAGATGGGATTTTCCAAGACCGACATTGGCCTGATCGCCAAGCATGCGGGGCTTTGGCCCGCCGTGATCGGCGGCATGGCGGGTGGTCTGTGGATGATGAAAATCGGCATCAACCGCGCCCTTTGGATTTTTGGCGTGGTACAGCTCGTCACCATCCTGGGTTTCGCCTGGCTTGCATGGCTGGGGCCGTTCACGGCGGGTGGCATTACGCTGGAAAACCGTCTGGCGCTGGCTTTCGTGATTTCCGCCGAATACCTGGGCGTGGGATTGGGCACGGCGGCCTTTACCGCGTTTATCGCCCGCGCCACACATCCGGCTTACACGGCGACCCAGTTTGCGCTCTTCACAAGCCTGGCCGCCATGCCGCGCACATTCATCAACGCCTCGGCTGGCTGGCTGGTGGAGCGCGTCGGTTGGGTCGGCTTTTTCCTGTTCTGCACGGCGCTTGCCGTGCCGGGCATGCTGCTGCTTTCCAGGGTCGCGCCGTTTTCGGGGGAAAGAAAAAAACCGGACGGATGTTGAAGCGGCCACGGCGTGGATTCCAGCACGTCCGGCGGGAGCACCAAGCTATCCTGCTCCCCACATGGCGGAAAACTCCCGGAACCCACGATCCACGGACCGCGCTTCATTTGTCCGGGTCATGCTTGCGGGCTATACTGGCGCCCGGATCCCGCTTTTTGATTTTCCCTTTTCCATCATGCAAATCAATGCCGCACAATACCTGAACCTTGCCGCCGCGCCGGAACGATTGACCGAAACACTGGACATCCGCATAACCGAACACGCCTTCCTGCCCAGCGTAGACGAGATTCTGGGCGATTGGGTCGCGACTGTCGCCACACCAGCCTTCAAGCTGATTCGCGGACAGCAGGGCGCGCAACCCGCCTTTTGCAGCATCGGCACCGGCGTGGGACTGGACGCGCTCGCCGCCATTGAAATCCTGGGCGCGACCCGGATTGGCGTTACCGATGTCCATGAAGATGTGGTGGATGCCGCCGTCGAGAACATACGCAGGAACCTCGAAGATCCCGGAAGCATCGAAATTGTCGCCGGTTTCGGCGACCTGCTGGCCCCCCTGGTTTCGCCGGAAAACGCCGAACGTCCGCGCTACGACCTGATCTACGAGAATCTCCCCAATATTCCCGTTTCCGATACCGAAACAGTCGCTACGGCGCGCAAGAGCGCGGGGCATGTTCCCCCGCGACCGGAACCGATCCCCGCCCTCCTGCGCAGGAATCTCCTGGCGCTCCATTACATCGCGCTCTTGAAAGCCCGGGATTTCCTGAATCCTGGCGGCGCGGTGCTCTCGCTCATCGGTGGCCGTATTCCACTCGATGTGTTCCGCGAAATGGGATGGATTGCGGGGTATCGTTCCGAAATCTTCACCTATGGCTGGAAAATCCAGACGGATCCGGAAGAAATCATCAGCGGTCATGTCGAGCAGCAGGAAGCCGGCTTCGGCCCCTATCACTTTTATCGTGTCGAACGTCTGGCCGAGGTTTTCGCCGATGTCAGTCCGGAAGATTCCGGGAAAAACGCGCATGAGATCGAACGCATGCTCGTTCCCGACATGCTCTCCCCGGCGGAAGCGCTCGCGCGCTGGAAGGCGGGCGAAATGATCGGGCATACGGTCGTGTCCCTGCGATCGTCGCCTGTTTGACGCACCGGTTGACTTCTTCCGGCGGACTTGCCGGGCGAACAGAAGTCCGGCGCACGGACCTCGCACGGGATACAGGGCGGGACACAAGGACAGGAAACCCTGGGCGCGCGCCCTGCTCGCCAGGCGTGGGCGGAAAGGGCAAACGCCTGCGCTTCGTCAATGAAGCGCAACAACTTCACGCGGCGACAACGTGGCGCGCAGCACAGGCGCGCCACACGCTGGATTGCCTCCCTGCTGGATAGGTGCGACAATCCGCCGCCCATGCCGTCCTCCAAGCCAGGAACCTGCCCGCAGGCTTCCATGCCCCGAAAATCTTTTTTGAACATGCGTTCCCGTTATTGGTTTTTGCTCGCTTCCAGCCTTGTCCTGATCGACCAGGCGGCCAAGCTTGCCATCCGTGGTCATTTCGCGGTTGGTGAACGGTTGCCGTTGTCAGGGTTCTTCAACCTCACGCTGCTTTACAATCCTGGCGCTGCGTTCAGTTTCTTGGCCGATGCCGGCGGCTGGCAGAAAGGGGTTTTCACGTTCCTGGGGTTTGGCGTTTCCGTCTGGATCGCCATCATGCTTTGCCGCCATCCGGAGAAAACGCTGCAAAACCACGCGCTGGCGCTCGTCATGGGTGGAGCGATTGGCAATGTCATCGACCGCATCGCCTATGGAGCAGTCGTGGACTTCCTCGATTTTCACGTTTCTGGCTGGCACTGGCCGGCGTTCAACATCGCCGACGCAGGCATCACCGCGGGTGCAATCCTGCTGTTTATCGCCACGGCGCAGGAGCAACGCGCGGAAAAGCCGGGCATCGAAACCAGGTGACCGCCATGCTGCCGCCGGCGCGCGATCTGGCACGCCAGATCGCGTCAATCTGACGCAACCTGGCTGGAACGGATCCCCCCCTGCCCGTGGAATCCGTCCGTGTTTGTCAGGCGGCGCCGCGCTCGAGTAGAATGGAAAGAGTTTGTTTCTACATCAATGCGCGGCATCCGTCCGGCTTTTCGGAGATTCCCGGGTGTCTTCCACCGATTGATTTCTGGAGTTTCTTGTGTCGTTCATGCCGGATAATCCGCCCGCTTTACTGGTTCTTGCCAGTGGAACCGTGTTCAGGGGAGTTTCGATCGGAAACCTGGGGATTGCCAGCGGCGAGGTCGTGTTCAACACGGCCATGACCGGGTATCAGGAAATCCTGACTGACCCGTCCTATGCCCGCCAGATTGTCACCTTGACCAGTCCGCACATCGGCAATACGGGATGCAATGCCGGGGATTTTGAATCCACCGCCAATCATGTCGCCGGACTGGTCATTCGGGACCTGCCTCCCAGAACATCCAGTTGGCGCGCCAGCGAGAGCCTGGCGGATTACCTGAAGAAGCACGGGATCGTCGCTATTGCAGGTATCGATACCCGCCGGTTGACCCGCATCCTGCGCGACGAGGGCGCGCAGGCCGGCGCGATCGTCGCGGGCGGAGCGGACATTGCCAAGGCACAGGTGATGGCGCAGGCGTTTCCCGGTCTTGCCGGCATGGACCTGGCCCGGGTGGTGAGCACGCGAGAGGTTTACGAGTGGGAGGAAGGCGTATGGAGTCTGGAAGAAGGGTTCCTGCCTGCCGCCAGACCGCGCTTTCACGTGGTGGCTTATGATTTCGGCGTGAAGCGCAACATTCTGCGCATGCTTGCCGCGCGTGGCTGTCGCCTGACCGTGGTTCCGGCCCAGACACCCGCCGGGGATGTGCTGGCGATGAAACCGGACGGAATTTTCCTCTCCAACGGTCCCGGCGATCCAGAGCCTTGCGGCTACGCCATCGACGCCATCCGCAAATTCATGTTCGGCGGCGTGCCGCTCTTTGGCATTTGCCTCGGGCACCAGTTGCTGGCGCTGGCTTCCGGCGCGCGGACCCTGAAGATGAAATTCGGCCATCACGGCGCCAATCATCCGGTGAAGGACCTGGATTCCGGGCAGGTGCTGATTACCAGTCAGAACCACGGCTTCGCGGTCGCGCCCGACTCCCTGCCCGCCAACCTGCGAGCGACGCACATTTCCCTTTTTGACGGCTCCCTGCAAGGCATCGCCCGTACCGATGTGCCAGCCTTTTCTTTCCAGGGCCACCCCGAGGCCAGTCCCGGTCCGCATGACATGGCCTATCTTTTCGATCGCTTCCTGGATTCCATGACCCGCGGCGTCGCGGCGCTGCAACCCAACTGATCGACGCGAAGGCAAGGAGTCGCCGGTCGAATGGCGGGCCGAAGAAGCTTTGCGCCTTGATGACCTACGGCCAGAATTTCCCCCGAATTGCGTGTTCCCGCCGCCCAGTGGGAAAGTCGGTATTCCATTTCAAATCGCTACTGGCGACTTGGGCAGACTGACCACACTGCCGTCCGATTCCCACGGCGCCGGAGCGCGCACGGCTTGCCAGACCGGACTCTCGATACTCAGGGCCAGTTGCCTTGCGAGTTCCGCCATGCCTTCGTAGCCGGCGTAGCCGAATTCGCGCTCCTGATTGATGTCCAGGAACGGAATGCGCGCTTTCAGGGCGGTGTAGAGGTTTCTCCCGCCCGCGATCAGGATGTCGGCGTGGTATTCGTGATAGGCGTCAAGGAGCGCCCTGGGGCTGCCGTCGTCGATCATTCTGGCGTCCGGCCCCATCAGTTCACGGATGCGCGCCTTGTCTTCCTCGGTGGATTTCTTGGTGCCTGTCGCCACCACGGTCATGCCCAGATCCTGCAAGGCGGAAACGATGGACCAGGATTTCACCCCGCCGGTATAAAGGAGCGCCCTTTTGCCACGCAGGCGTTCTCGCCAGGGTTCCAGCATGGCATTTGCTTTTTTTTCCTCGCGCGCGATCAGCGCCTCCGTGCGGACAACCAGGCCGGGGTCGCCGATGACGCGCGCAAAATCACGCAGGGCGCTGGAAGTATCCTGCACGCCATAGAAACTTCCCTCGAAGAAGGGAATACCATGGGTTTCCCGCAATTTGCGGGCGACATTCAGAAGCGCCTTGGCGCACACCACCATCGTTGCTTTCGCGCGATGCATGGTCTGCACTTCCCGGAAACGCGCGTCTCCCGAAAGCGTGCCGAGAATGCGCAGGCCCAGCTCGTCGAAAAGTGGCGCGACCCGCCAGAATTCGCCGGCGATGTTGTACTCGCCGATCAGATTCACATCAAACGTGGGAATGCCCGCCGGGTGCGGTCTTGCCGGTTCCGGTTCCGCGGTGCCGATCACGTACCTGAACATGGCCTCACCCGCCAGACGGTTGCCCAGGTTCTTGGTGCCATAGAACCCCGCCGCGTCCACTGGAATCACCGGCACACCCCAGCGTTCGGAAGCCGCCTTGCAGGCGGCTTCCAGATCGTCGCCAATCAACGCCGTCACGCAAGTGGCATATACAAACACGGCGGCGGGAGCGTAGCTTTCAATCGCTTGCCGGATTGCGTGGAAAAGCCGTTTTTCCGAACGCCCCATGATGACGTCGGTTTCCGACAGGTCAGTAGTCATCCCGATGCGGTACAGGGCCGGGCCGGAGGAGCGCGCTCCGCGGTTGTCCCAGGAGTTGCCCGCGCAGGCGATCGGCCCGTGCACGATGTGCGCCACATCGGCGATCGGCAGCAGGGCGATCTGCGCGCCGTCGAAGGCGCATCCGCCCGCCGTCGCCCCTGGTTTGGGCCGGGCGCAGCCTGATTTTTCCTTGTGGTTGTGGCTACAGGCAGGCTCGTCGAACAGCGCCTGGATTTCGCTGGTTTTCATGGAAGCACTCCGGGTTGTCGCAAAAGGGGCAGGAATTACCGAGCAAATCCCGCGCCATGCTATAACCCATTGTTTTAATTGGACTCAGTGGTTTTCGCGCGTGTCGTGAACCCGACAATTGCGCGGAAAACCCTGGAGGACACAACCCTGGCCCGGCAACGATCCAGCCTGCCGGCCACGCGCCTTTAAACCGCATAGGGCTGGTGCAGCCAGTGCCGGACGACTTCCATGTCGCGTTGCGGTAAATAGGCGAAGCCGTTCAGGGCGTCTTCTATGACGGTTTGCGCGACCCAGTGCGGCACAGCGTCATATTCCCGCATATCGGGATCAGCAAAGGCAACGACCAACGCAAAATTTGCCCGCCAGCCCCTCCGGCGAAACCATGTCGGACAAATAGGAAACCAGAATGCCGCCCATCACCCAGAGGATCAGGCGCATGTTGATGT
>JAISME010000032.1 GCA_031276915.1 Zoogloeaceae bacterium | reverse complement strand
AGCAAACAGCAAACAGCAAACAGCAAACAGCAAACAGCAAACAGCAAACAGCAAACAGCAAACAGCAAACGAACATGAAAATCTTCTCCGTTATCCACAGATAACGGAGAAGATTTTTCGGCGTCTGGATAACGCCGGATTCTTTCTCTCTTCCTCTCCAGCCTTTCCTTCCCCTTCCGGTTTCCTTTTTCCTTCCGGGTTTTTCGGTTTCCTTGCTTTTCCTCGTTTCACCACCCCGGTCGCGGGCGCGTGTCTTGGCATGCGTTCGCGGCTTTTTTTGTTCTTCCTTCTTTTTCTTTCCAAAGGAGCATCACCATGAAACACATCGCACACACCTTCCAGCGCGGCTTCACGCTCATCGAACTGATGATCGTCGTCGCCATCATCGGCATCCTTGCCGCCATCGCGCTTCCCGCCTACCAGCAATACACCGTCCGCGCCTACATCGCCGAAGGGCTGACGGTGGCGGGCGGCGCCAAGGCCGCCATGATGGACATGTACATGAACGGGGCAAAGAAAGGTGTCACCATGATTGCCCCTTATCCCGGCACCGGCAAGGCGCCTCCAGACAGCTACAGATACGAGTTCAAACCAACGAAAAACATCAAGAGGATAAGGATATCTAGGCTAAAACTGGATGGCACAGCCAAACCAGGCAGCGACGGCGATGGCGCCATTGGTATCTTTTTTGGCGGTCAGAACAAGGAACTGGATAAGTTGGGGATTGCTCTTCACCTGGTTCCGGGAACCGGGCCGTTCGATCCGGTCCACGGATGGCCCTCCAAGCCACTGGCAGCGGGCGGCTCCATCACATGGGGATGCACCCTGCACCACGAGGGTTACGACGGAACGCCTACCAATTTCGCAAAAGTCTCCAAGTACCTGCCCTCCCGGTGCCGCTACAAGGGCAACGCGCAGTAGTGGTCAGATCGGCGTTTTTGCCGCAGGCGGGATCGTCGGCGAGGCATTGTGCCTCGCCATGCCAGGAATCCGGCTTTTCCGTGAGCGCCGGGGCATCCGCCGTATCGTCCCATGGACCGAATTCCATTACCGGGTCTGTCCTGTCGTATCGGGTATCATGGGGTTGAATCATGAAACCAGTGTTCGTCCAGGAAGTCCCTTCGCATGCAGACAGACCCGATCCCGACGCCCGAACCGCGAAAGCGCCGTTTCATCCTGCCGTTGGCGCTGGCGGTTTTGCTGGCGGGCGGTTATGTGTTCTCCCGCCATGCGCGCGCGCCAGACAGCGCTGCCCCGCCGCCGTCAGCCCGGCATTGCGACCTGAACCGGCAGACCTGTGTACATCCCTTGCCGGATGGCGGTGAAATTGCCATCGATGTTTCCCCGCGTCCGATTCCGCTTGTGAAGCCGTTTTTCGTGCGCGTCGTCCTGAAAAACAAGAACGCGGACCGCGTCCAGTTGCGCTTTTCCGGTGTGGATATGAACATGGGATTCAACCAGGCCCGTCTCGAAAAAGGCGCGCGCGGCGAATTCACCGGGCGCGCCATGCTGCCCGTCTGCACCACGGGCCGGATGCGCTGGCAGGCTGATTTCGTGGTGGAATCCGGCGCGACGACGCATCTCGTGCCCCTGCAATTCGAGACCGGCGCACAGGAATCCGGCATTGATTCGGAACGCGATTCAAACGCGCCCTGACATTTCCGGCCACGCGGTCGCGTACCGGACAACTGGTCATCCAGGATGGTGCCCAAGAGACAGGAATGCACTGTTGTGGTGCAACCCTGGATGCGCGCATTGCCAGAGTATGGATTATCCTGTTGATTATAAATAATATTAAAACCCTGGCATGAAGACTGCTTTCCCTTTCTGCAAGGTTCGGTCACGAACCGTTTACGCCAGATTATGGCAATGATCCGACATTCTAGTGAGGACACACCATGAAATTCGTTACCGCCATCATCAAGCCCTTCAAACTTGACGAAGTCCGCGAAGCCCTGTCCGCCATCGGTGTGCAGGGCATCACCGTGACGGAAGTCAAGGGCTTTGGCCGGCAGAAGGGGCACACCGAACTCTATCGCGGCGCCGAGTACGTTGTCGATTTTCTGCCCAAAGTCAAGATCGAGGCCGCGATTCAGGATGGTCTCCTGGATCTGGTCATCGAAACCATCGAAAAATCCGCCAGCACCGGCAAGATTGGCGACGGCAAGATTTTTGTCGTCGACCTGGAGCAGGTCGTCCGCATCCGCACGGGTGAAACCGGCGAAGAAGCGCTCTGAATCCCATCCATTAACGAAAGGCCCCTAATCATGATCAAGAAACTTTTGACGATTTTCGCCTTCCTGGGCGCCGCAACCCTGGGCGCGCCGGTTTGGGCACAGGATGCCGCACCCGCGGCTTCCACTTCCGTCGAAGCCCCGGTTGCCGCCGATCCTTCCGAAGAAACCATTCTGGTTACCGAGGAAACTGTTTCCACCGACGCCGCGGCGGAAGAAGAGGAGGCAAAGCTCGATACCGGCAATACCGCCTGGATGCTTGCCTCGACCATGCTGGTCATCCTGATGACCATTCCCGGCCTGGCGCTCTTCTATGGCGGTCTGGCGCGCACCAAGAACATGCTGTCCGTGCTCATGCATGTCTTCGTGATTTTCTCCCTGACAACCATCTTATGGTGCGTGTATGGCTACAGCCTGGCGTTTTCCGGAGACGGCCAGGTCATCGGCAACCTGGACAAGCTTTTCCTGCAGGGCATCACGCCCGACAGCCTGAACGGCTCCATGCCGGAATATGTCTGGGTCGCGTTCCAGTCCACCTTCGCGGCGATCACCACGGCGCTGATCGTCGGCGCCTATGCCGAACGGATTCGTTTCCTGGCAGTGGTCCTTTTCTCCATCCTGTGGTTTACCTTCAGCTATGTGCCGATGGCGCATATCGTCTGGGGCAATGGCTTCCTGGGCGCGGACAAGGCGATGGATTTCGCCGGCGGCACGGTGGTGCACATCAATGCCGGGATCGCCGGTCTGGTGGGCGCATACCTGCTCGGCAAACGCTTGGGATTTGGGCGTGAAGCCTTCACGCCGCATTCGCTGACGCTCACGATGGTTGGCGCGACCCTGCTGTGGGTTGGCTGGTTCGGGTTCAACGCCGGCTCCGCCGCCGCCGCGGACGGCATCGCGGGTCTTGCCTTCGTGAATACCATCCTTGCGACTGGCGCGGCGGTATTGTCGTGGATCGCGGCCGAAGCCGTGGTCAAGGGCAAGCCTTCCATGCTGGGCGCGGCATCCGGCGCGGTTGCCGGGCTTGTCGCCATCACCCCCGCCGCCGGCTTCATCGGACCGATGGGCGCGATCGTACTGGGTCTGCTCGCGGGCGTGGTCTGCCTGTGGGGAGTCAACGGACTCAAGAAGCTCCTCAACGTGGATGACGCCTTCGACGTATTCGGCGTGCATGGAATCGGCGGTATCCTTGGCGCCGTTTTGACCGGCGTGTTTGCCGCGCCCAGTCTGGGCGGCCTTGGCAACACACTGCTCGACGACCCCGCGAGCATGACCATTGCGGGTCAGGTCGCCACCCAGGTGAAGAGTGTTCTGGTGACCATCGTCTGGTCCGGCGTCGTTTCGCTGATCGCCTACAAGCTGGTGGACCTGTTCGTTGGCCTGCGCGTCCCGGAAGACCAGGAGCGCGAAGGCCTGGACATCACCGCGCATGGCGAAACCGCCTATCACTATTGACTGTTGAGTTTCTGGCACCTCTCCTTTCGAGCGCCTCTGGCGCTCTTTTTTTTTGGTGTGCCCGGCAAGGACACGGCCCACCCTGGCCGCGCACGCGAATCGTCACGCATCCTTGTCCATGCCGTCCCTGTTCCCGGACAAGCGGTGTCAGGATCCGACGCCGTGCCTTCGACAGGATTGATGTATCATGCGGCTTTCCCGAACCGTCCTGACTGTCTTTTCCCATGCGTGCCGACATTTTCCCATTCCGTGGAGCCGGGGCGTGACGCTGGCCAAGCGTGTTATCCCCTGCCTTGACGTGACCGCCGGACGGGTGGTGAAAGGGACGCGCTTCGTTGACCTGCGCGACGCAGGAGACCCGGTGGAGGTCGCCCGCCGCTATGACGCGCAAGGGGCTGACGAGGTTGCCTTTCTCGACATCACCGCCTCGTCTGACCAGCGCGACATCATCCTGCACGTCGTCGAGGCTTGCGCGCGGGAAGTTTTCATTCCGCTGACCGTCGGCGGGGGCATTCGCAGGGTGGAGGATGTGCGGCGACTCCTGAACGCCGGAGCGGACAAGGTATCGATCAACACCGCCGCCGTGAACGATCCGGATCTGGTTGCCGAAGCCGCCGGCAAGGTCGGCTCCCAATGTGTCGTGGTGGCGATCGACGCCAAGGAGACCGGGCCGGGGTGCTGGCAGGTGTTTACCCATGGCGGTCGCAACAATACGGGACTGGACGCCATCGCATGGGCGCGAAAAGTGGAAGCCCTGGGCGCTGGCGAGATTCTCTTGACCAGCATGGATCGGGACGGCGCCAGGAACGGATTCGACCTCGCGCTCACCCGCGCCGTGGCGGACGCGGTCGGCATCCCCGTCATCGCTTCCGGTGGTGTCGGTACGCTGGCCCATCTGGCGGACGGCATCAGCGTGGGGCATGCCGACGCGGTGCTGGCCGCCTCCATTTTCCATTTCGGCGAACACACCGTGCGCGAAGCCAAGGAGTACATGGCAGCGCGCGGAATCGAAGTTCGCCTGTAGACTTGACTTGCCGCATCATGGCACGCGATCTCGATACCGAAGCTCCCTGGCTTGACGCCCTCGCCTGGAACCGGGATGGACTGGTTCCCGTCATCGCCCAGGACGCAAAAAGCGGCAGGGTTCTGATGTTCGCCTTCATGGACCGCGCGGCGCTTGAGGAAACCATGCGCAGTGGCGAGGCGGTTTACTGGTCACGTTCCCGCAAGCGGCGCTGGAAAAAAGGCGAGGATTCCGGACATGTGCAAAAAGTGCGCGACATTCGCGCCGATTGCGACGGCGACGCGCTCTTGCTCCTGGTCGAACAGGAAGGCGGCATAGCCTGCCATACCGGGCGGGAAAGCTGTTTCCATTTCGGTTTGCGGGGAGCGCGCTGGCAAGCCGTCGACCCCGTGTTGAAAGACCCGAAGGATATTTACCGATGAATGCCCCCGACATCCTCGAACGCCTCGCGGAAACGTTTGCCGAACGGAAAACAGCCGATCCGGAGGTCTCCTACGCGGCAAGGCTCTTGCGCGCCGGACCGGACGCCATCCTGAAAAAAATCGGCGAGGAAACCGCCGAACTCATCATGGCAAGCAAGGACGGCGCGCGCGAAGCCGTCATCCATGAAACGGCGGACGCGATCTTTCATATTCTGTTGCTGTTATCCTTCCACGATCTTTCCATCGCCGATGTACGACGCGAACTGGAGCGCCGCGAGGGCATATCCGGAATCGCGGAAAAAGCATCCCGACGGCAAGAGCGCGTTCCCCCACGGGCCGGTGACACGCCCGGGAAGGAAGAATCGGCAGGCGCACGCGCTCTGTTGCGCCGCACGGGCGCATGATCGGGGACCTGTCGGAAAAAGTGCGCGCGGGGCTGGCCGGAACGGTCGGCAAGCGTGTTGTTGATGAACGTTCAACCAGGAGGAGGATCGCTCCATGATCGACTGCCTGTTCTGTAAAATCGTTCGGGGCGAAATTCCGTCCGGCAAGGTTTACGAGGACGAACTTGTCTATGCCTTCCGCGATATTCATCCCTTGCGTCCCACGCACATATTGGTCATTCCCAAGAAACATGTCGCTTCGCTTGCGCATGTCGGGCCGGAAGATGAACCGATGCTGGGACGGCTCCTTGCCGTCGCGCACGACATCGCGGTGGAAAACGGCAGCACGGACGGGTTTCGTGGCATCATCAATACGGGCAGGATCGGTGGACAGGAAGTGCCACACCTGCACCTGCACATTCTGGGCGGGCCAGGACCGGTCGGCCCGATGGTTGAACGGGAGTGAACGTCCCATTTGAAGGAGATTTGGCATCATGATGCCCAGCATTTGGCAATTGTTGATCGTTCTGGTCGTGGTCGTGCTCGTTTTCGGCACAAGAAAACTGCGCAACATCGGACAGGATCTGGGCGGCGCGATCAAGGGGTTCAAGGATGGCCTGAAAGAGGGGGGCGACCCCGCGCCGTCGCCACAACAGGTCGAAGCCAGGGAAACGCGCCGGGGCGAGACCATCGACGCCGACAGCGGCGAGACTTCGGAAACGCGGTGACATCCGCCGCGCGGCAGTATGTTTGACATCGGTTTTTTCGAACTGGTTGTCATCGGTCTCGTCAGCTTGCTGGTGCTGGGACCAGAACGCTTGCCCAGAGTCGCGCGTACCGCTGGCGCGCTGATGGGACGCCTGCGTCAATATGCCGGCGAAGTAAAAGCGGAAATCGACCGGGAAATCGATCTGCGGGAATTCAAGACCCTGCAAGCGGAAGTCAGCGCTTCCGCGCGGGAACTGCAGGATTCCGTGCGCCAGGAAATCGCCGCTGTCCAGGAAGTGTTCACGGAGACCGGGAAACAGGAACCCGCGCACGAGGAAACAACCACCATGGAAATCCCCGCACCTGTCCCTTCCGTGAATCAGGCGGAAACCCAGGGCGCTTCCGCGTCCGGAATGTTGGCGGCGGACAAGACGACAACGCCGCCATTCGACCAGACCACGCCGGTCGCCTGAATCCGCCGTAACGCCGCATGACCGATCCAACCCCTGAACTTGAACCGGAAGAATCCCTGGTTTCCCATCTGGTGGAGTTGCGCGCGCGGCTGATCCGCGCCGCGGTCGCCGTGCTCGTCGTGCTGTGCGCCCTGTTGCCCTGGTACAGGGAACTCTATTCCTTCGTGGCGCAGCCCCTGCTGGCATCCCTGCCGCAGGGGGAAAGAATGATTACGACCGACATGGTTGGCGTCGTTCTTGTTCCCCTGAAGGTGACGATGATCCTGGCCTTCCTGATCGCCTTGCCCTACGTGCTCTACCAGGTCTGGGCGTTTGTCGCGCCAGGCCTCTACAGCCACGAAAAACGACTGGCGCTGCCGCTGCTGGCGATGAGCGTCTGCCTTTTTTTCATCGGCATGGCGTTTGCCTATTTTCTGGTTTTCCCGATGGTTTTCGCCTTCATGAGCAAGATCGCGCCAGAAGGCGTCGCCCGAATGCCGGACATCGACAAATACGTCACCTTCGTGATGACGACCTTTCTTGCCTTCGGCGCGGCCTTCGAGATTCCGGTCGTGGTCATCCTGCTCGTCAGGGCAGGCATTGTCGACATCGAAAAACTGAAAGCGGCGCGTCCCTATGTCATTGTCGGCGCCTTTATCCTGGGCGCGGTGCTCACGCCACCCGATGTGTTTTCCCAATTCATGCTCGCCATTCCCATGAGCCTGCTGTATGAACTCGGCATTTTCATGGCGAAATACATGCTGCGTGCAACAACCGGGAAAAGGCAGCGCCACGACGAAAAAAGCGCGGCAACCGGGAGATTGGACGACTGACACGAAGGGCAATCGCGCGGACACGCGGGGCGGACCGAGGACGGGAGGAAGTTCTTCGCTCTGTGACAATTTTTGTCACTTGACGCGCGCAATTTGTCACTTTGTGGAGGGAGTGTGGTTGTGCTGTTGGGGAGAAAAATGGCGTGGATGCGAGCGTACAGGCGGGGATTTGGGGTGCGGGGGTTGGCAGGCACGGAAGTTGCTCGTATCTTTCCGGTTTCTTTTCCTGACAAGTCGGACAAGCGATTCATCATGTTTTCTACCCTGCCGTTTTCGGAAGCATCGACTGAAACATCTGCTGTGTTGCGCGCATGCAATATGTGCGGACGGAATGCGGGGAAAAGTGTAAAAAGACTTGACAAACCGGAATATGCAGACATAATAATTAGCAAACAGCAAACAGCAAACAGCAAACAGCAAACAGCAAACAGCAAACAGCAAACAGCAAACAGCAAACAGCAAACAGCAAAC
>JAISME010000164.1 GCA_031276915.1 Zoogloeaceae bacterium | reverse complement strand
GTCATTGCGAGGACCACAGGCCCAGTCCTGCAGACAGCAATTTTTCCCACATCCCTCCAACCCTTCGTCATTGCGAGGGCCGCAGGCCCGTGGCAATCCAGACGGCCTCTCGGCCTGTTCCAACGTTTCGGAAAACTGAATCGCAGCGTGGATTGCCGCATCGGTCCTGCGGACAGCGAATTTCCCCAAAACAATTCCGGTCCCGCAGACGACAAATTGCTGCCCGCAGGACAATTGCTGTCCGCAGGACCTCGCAATGATGGGGCGTTGGAGACGCTTCGTTTTTTCCTCCCGGGTTTTCCGGTTTTCCTTTCCCTTCCGCTTTCTTCGCTTTTCTTCTTTTCACCACCCCGGTCGCGGGCGTATGCCCTGGCATGCGTTCGCGGCCTTTTTTGTTCTTCCCTTTTTTCTTTCCAAAGGAGCACAACCATGAAACATCTTGCACACACCTTCCAGCGCGGCTTCACGCTCATCGAACTGATGATCGTCGTCGCCATCATCGGCATCCTTGCCGCCATCGCCCTGCCCGCCTATCAGGCATACACCATCCGCGCCTATGTCGCCGAAGGGCTGCAACTCGCGGGCGGCGCAAAAGCAGCGTTTGTTGACTACTGGATCAACAATGGCAAGATCGCTCCGGTGGATTATCCCGGCTCCGGCCCGTCGCCCAAAGGCAGCTACAGCTACCAATTCAAGCCAACACGCAATGTGAAAGAGATCAGGATCGCCGGAGCGAGTTTTCACGATGCAGCTACCATCCGCATCTATTACGGCGGCAAGAACAAGGTGCTGGACAAGCTGAATATTGCACTTGGGCTGTACCCAGGGTATGGCAAGATCAGCGTTGTTACTGGTATTCCCGAAACATCACTGTCTGATAACGCTGGCAAGATACAAAAGGGTGCAGGCGGTGGTTCCATTGTCTGGGGGTGCAGGCCGTACACTCCCTCCATGAATAAGGACAGTGGCCCATCCTTCGGCAAAATGAGCAAGTATCTACCCAGCCCATGCCGTTACAAACACCCTGGTATGAAGGACTGAAGATCAAGTCCAGTGCGCCATGTGACAGGCGCACAACCCGCAGACAGCCCGGAATCCACCGCTCCGCAAGAAGCAACTCCGGGCGTTCCGGCAGTGCACAACACCGTGGACTGTTCGCAAGATTTCCCCCCGGCAATGAATCCCCGGGGGATTTTTTTCCACCATCGTGGAATGAACTCCAATCCGGAATCCCGACCGTGGATCAAGAGTTCCCCTGCCGCGACGGCCATGCCGACAAAGACGCGTGTTGTCGCCGTGGCGTTTTCCGCCTGTCCGCTTCACGAATCGCGTCGATAACGGGAAATACGGGGGAAACAACAGCGATGTCAGCGCGCGTCCGTGTTGACTCCGCCCCACCCTGTTGCTGTATGCGCCTGCGCCGGAGCAATATCCACGACATGGCACGCCACCCGCCGGCCATCTGGCAAGACCCTTTCCTCCGGGTAGCTTTCCCGGCATTCCGGGCGGACCCGCGGGCAGCGCGGATGGAAATGACAGCCCGCGGGCGGATTGACCGGCGACGGGGTTTCGCCTCGCAGACGAATGATTTCCCGTCCGCCCTCGATGCGCGGCACGGCGGAAAGCAGCGCCTGCGTATAGGGATGCGATGGAGCGGACAACACGACTTGCGCGTCGCCCTGTTCCACCACGCGCCCCAGATACATCACCGCCACCTCGTGCGCCAGGTATTCCACCACCGCGAAATTGTGCGTGATGAACAGGTAGGCAACATCCAGCCCGACTTGCAGGTCCTTGAGCAGATTGAGGATTTGCGCCTGCACCGAGACATCCAGCGCGGATGTGGGTTCGTCGCAGATCAACACACGCGGTGACACGGCAAGCGCCCGGGCAATGGCGATGCGCTGCCGCTGGCCGCCGGAAAACTCGTGTGGATAGCGATCAAGCGTTTCCGGTTTGAGACCGACCTGATCCAGCAATCTTTCCAGCGCGGGCCTGCCTGCCTGCATGGACGCCACGATCCCCAACGCCACCATGCCTTCCAGCAGGATTTCCCCCACCGGCATGCGCGGATTCAGGGAGGCGAACGGGTCCTGAAACACCATCTGCATCTGCCGGCGCAATTGCCGCTGACGAACCCTGTCGTTGAGAAGCACACGCTCGCCCTGCCAGAAAAGCGCGCCATGCGTCATGGGAACAAGGCGCATCAACGCCCTGCCCACCGTGGTCTTGCCACAACCGGATTCCCCCACCAGCGCAAGCGTGCGTCCCGGCGCCAGATCCAGGCGCACGCCATCCACGGCCCGCACCGCGCCCCGTACCCGTTTCAGGATTCCCTCGTGGATCGGAAAATGCACTTTGAGGCACTCAACCCGCAACAGTTCCGGTCCTGCGGACGGCGATACATTCCGCGGCGATTGTGGCGCGTGCTCCGCAGACGCCGTTTTTTCCGCCAGGCGAGTACTGGGCGAATTTTCATCCGGCGGGAAAGCCTCTCCCACGGGACCCGGAAAATGGCAGCGCACGCGCGCCGCCTTCTCTTCGTCTCCCTCCGGCGCCAAAAGCGGCGCCTCTTCCCGGCATTTCCTTTCCGCCTGTCCGCAACGCCCGGCAAACCGGCAGGCGGCGGGCATGGATTCGAACGCGGGAACCTGTCCGGCAAGCGCGGAAAGACGCCGATGCCGATGCGCCATTTCCGGCAGGGCCGCAAACAGCGCCCGGCTGTAGGGATGTCGCGGATCGGCAAAAAACGCCGCGCGGTCGGCGATTTCCACCAGTTGTCCGGCATACATGACGCCCACCCGATGCGCCACGCGGGCGACCACACCCAGGTCGTGGGTAATCAGGAGCATGGCCATGCCGCATTCCGCCTGGAGTTGCAGGAGCAGATCGAGGATCTGGGATTGCACGGTCACATCGAGCGCCGTGGTCGGTTCGTCGGCAATCAGGAGTGTCGGCGCGCCGGCAAGCGCGATGGCGATCGTCACCCGCTGCTTCATGCCGCCGGAAAGCTGGAAAGGATATTCGCCCAGTCGCCGCGCCGGATCGGCAATGCCCACCTGCCGCAGGAGCCCTTCGGCCCTTTCCCGCGCGGCCTTGCCCCTGAGTCCGCGCAGGGCGAGCGCCTCGCCGATCTGCTGTTCCACGGTCAACACGGCGTTCAAGCTGGTCGCCGGCTCCTGAAAAACCATGGACATGCCCCGCCCACGCTGTGTCCGCATGACGGATTCCGGCAGGCGCAGGAGGTCGCGCCCCTGGAAAAACACCTCGCCGTCGGCAATGTGAATGGCGGACGGCAACAGACGCATCAGGGCAAGCGCGGTCAGGGATTTGCCACAGCCGGATTCCCCCACCAGCGCGAGTGTTTCGCCCGCATCCAGCGCGAAATCCAGACCAGATACCGCTGGAATCGCAAGCGCGCCCCGTTCGCGCCGGATGGCGAGAGAAAGATTCCTGACACACAACAAGGGTTCTGACATGGCGAGCGAATTCCGGATTTCGCGGGATTGTAAAACACAACAATCCCGCAGTCGGCAGGCATCACCACCAGAATCCGGGAATCCGTGCATTTTCGGACGGCGCCCCCGGAGAAAAGGACATGCCGTGGAAATAAAATCCGTTGCCCGGGGATTCGCGGAAGCTGGCCGCCCGAACCGGACCTGACCAGCGCGAACACGCCGGATGGACTGGAACCGGTAAACGGCAATATGGTTTCATGCGCGCGGTCTGGCTATGCTAGACTCCGGGCTGGTTGGACCCCGCGCAATGAAGCCACTTCCCAAAAAACCCCCGCGCCCGGCGCGCAAAGATGTTCAAGGCACCCGCCAGCGACGCGCGTGGCCGGCGGCGGAACGCGTGCCGGGACAAACGGGCGCGGGCGCGCAAACGCGGAGAAAAAGGATTGCCAGCGAAGCCGATCCCGGTGAACGTCTGCACAAAATCCTGGCGCAGGCAGGCATTGCTTCGCGGCGGGAAGTGGAAACGTGGATTCTCGCCGGACGCGTGCAGGTAAACGGCAGGACAGCGCAGGTTGGGCAGCGCGTTGCGCACGACGACAAGGTCAAGGTGAATGGCCGCCTGGTAACGCTTCATTTCACCGATCGGCTGCCGCGCGTCATTCTCTACCACAAACCGGAAGGAGAAATCGTTTCCCGTGACGATCCGGAAGGACGTTCCAGCGTTTTCAGCGCATTGCCGCGCCTGCGGGGCGAGCGCTGGGTCGCGGTTGGACGGCTGGACATCAACACTTCCGGACTCTTGCTTTTCACCACTTCCGGCAAACTTGCCAACCAGTTGATGCATCCTTCCTCTTCCCTGCTGCGCGAATATGCGGCGCGCATCCTGGGCGATCTTCCGCTGGAAGCGCAACAACGCCTGTGCGACGGCGTGCAACTGGAGGACGGGAGCGCGTGTTTCCACACTCTGGAAGACGCGGGTGGCCAAGGCGCGAACCATTGGTACCGGGTAAGCCTTCACGAAGGCAGGAACCGCGAGGTTCGTCGTCTTTTCGAAGCCGTCGGCGTCAAGGTCAGTCGTTTGATGCGTATCCGCTATGGTCCATTCGCGCTCCCTCCGCGCCTGAAGCGCGGCCAATGTCTGGAGCTGGCGCCGGCGGAAGTGCGGCATCTGGTCGCGTTCCTCAAGGAACGCGGCGGGGATGCGCAGACACGGGAAAATTATGCGCCGAAGACGCAAGGCCCGGTATTCTCGACACCGAAACGCCGCCCGGCAAAAGACCAGCGCGACTTGTAATTCCCTCATCACATCAAGGCTCGACGGAATGGCCCGGGCGGATCGGAAACATCGCTTTTGACCATTGGGGATACACCATCTATAATATCGCGCTTGCTTGGCCAGTTAGCTCAGTTGGTAGAGCAGCGGACTGAAAATCCGCGTGTCCGTGGTTCGATTCCGCGACTGGCCACCACCAATACATCCAAAGCAGTCCGACAAAGGCCGGAAACCCCGGGAAAGACAAGGGTTCCGGCCTTTTCCTTTTCCTTGTCCCATACCGTCTCCACTGCAACATCCATCGACATACCCCGGTTTGCGGGGAGATTTATCGGGGGCAATCGCCATACCGAAGGGAGGATACCCCCGATGTCTGTGGATACGCGTAGCATGTCGATCAGGGTACTTGCTGCAGAAGGCGCCCGACCGGACTGTACAAAGGCAAGCGGGTTGATCGAAGGGATCGATGCACAATGCCTGTTGGCGGATCGCGGTTACGACACGAACGAAATTGTCGAGAAGACGGAAGGAGCGGGAATGCAGGTGGTCATCCCGCCGGAGAAGAAGCGGAAAGTGTGGCGTCCCTATGACAAACATCTGAATCGGTAACTTGGTGGAGAATGCGTTATGCATCTGAAGCGTCGGCGTGGCATCGCAACGCGCCATGCCAGGAATCAGGCTTCTTCCGTGGCAGCCACGCAAATCCTCCACATCACCCTATGGACAGAAACCTTATGACGGTACTGTCCAGGGATTTCCTGATTTTCGGGGAGGCTTGCACTGGAAAGCGGCGAGCGGAGAAGGAGAATGGAGGGTATTGTTCCCGTGTCATTTCGGGGGATTGCCGCTGTGTGGTTTTTGTTTTCTTGGGGAGAGGCGAAGTGACATTTTTTGGTTCATTGGTGACGAATATTGTCACTTCCTGTGTTGTTGGGGTAGAGGGGAGAGAATGGATAAGGAAGGGTAATCAAGGGGTTAAGGGATTCGAGTGTTTCTGGCACATGTCTTGCGTGTAGATTGCCATGATGAAGCGGAACATGACAGGACAGGAACGGAAAGTGGAAAAGACGGTTGTCGGGTCTTCCTTGTGCGCGC
>JAISME010000161.1 GCA_031276915.1 Zoogloeaceae bacterium | reverse complement strand
GCACAAGGCGCCCACTTTCAGGCGATGGGGCAAAGGATGTCGCTGCATGGCATAGCCTCTCGATCTTGTATTGGCGTGCATATTGGTTGGGGAAGGGGTATACCTGCGACAGCAAACTGCGTGCCAAAGCCACGATCTTCATAACTCACTGATATAAATGATTTTTTATCATCACGCCCCGGATTTACAGAAAAGGATTCGCTGATCTGGCAACAGTGTTTGGCCGGGTTTGCTGAATATGGGCCAAGGCCCGGTTGCGACATGTGAAACAACGCTTGCCGGATCAGTCGGCACGTGGCGTGACCGCCGGAATGTCAAGCGCACAAAAAAATGGCGGCAGATTCAGCATCTGTCGCCACAATCACTGAGGAGAAGATGTTTCATCGTGAAAGGATGTTCATTTCCTGTTGGCAACAATTACCATTGATGGATCAGGGCAACGCCCCAGGTGCGCGGCGCGCCGAGGAAACGGCCAACCGAAGCGGGGCTTGTCGGCCCGACCGCCGTTGAATAATCCCTGTCGGTCAGATTGTCGACATAGGCCGTGAGCCGGGTCTTCGCGTCGATCTGGTATGCCGCGCGCAGGTTGATGAGGGTATAGCCGGATTGTTGCTGGGCCGGATTCCTGGGATCGGTCGCGCTGAAAATGAATTTGCTGCGCGTGTTGATGTCGCCGCCCAATATCAGCGCGTTCTGTTCCCCCAACGGAATCCGGTAATCGAATCCCAGCACGGCTGTCACATGCGGAGAACGCGCGAATTCGTTGCCGGAATAATCGTCGGTGGTTGTGCTGTATTCCTTGTAGCGCGTCCGCAGCAAGCCAATGGAACCACGCAGCCTCAAGCGGTTCGTGGCCGCGAGCGATCCCTGGAATTCAGCGCCGTACACCTCGGCGCTGCCCGCGTTCTGCATGCGCGAAACCGCTGTGCCGAGCGCCGCGTCCCATCGATACACATTGATCTGGATGTCCTTGTAATCGTAGTAGAACAGACTGGCGTTCAGGGTGGCGCGCCCGTCCAGCCACTCGGATTTCACGCCCCACTCGTAGGCGTTGAGATACTCTGGATTGAAAGAGCCTTCGCCAGCCTGGCTGGGCGGCGAGGCAATGAAGCCGCCGCCGCGAAACCCGCGCGCAAAGCGCAGATAGGTGCGCAAATTGTCGCTGATGCGGTATTCCGGCGTAATGTCGCCGCTGATGGCGGTCCACGTCTCGTCGCCGCCGGTTGCGACATAGGCAGCGAGCGCCGCGTCATTTGCGCCGGATGACCACCAGTGATTGGTATTGTCGAAATGCACGGGGTTCGTCGCGCGGGTTCGCGTACTGTCGAGCGTCTTGCGCTCCCGCGTCCAGCGCAATCCGCCCGTCAACCGGAAACGATCCGTAAACGAGTAGGTCGTGCTGCCGAACACGGCAAAACTCTTGGTTTTGTGCGTCCAGATCGCTTCGTTATAGCTTGGCTTCGTCCCCGGATACAAGCCTGGAATATCCAGCGACGCCCCCGCGGAAAACGAATCGATATCCTGTTTGTACAGGTGTACGCCCGCGATCCAGTTCCAGCGATCCTCGCGGGGCGAGGCCAGACGCACTTCCTGTGAAACCTGCTTGATCGTGTTGTTGGCATAGCTGCGGCTGATTTCCTGCCGCACGCCATCGCCGTCGCTCGTCGTATGCTCCTTTGCGCGCTCAAAGGCGGTGATGGAGGTCAGGGTGTATCCCCCTTCCCCCGGCGACCAGTTGAACGTCAGATGGCCGCCCGCCTGTTCGCGCAGGGTGTCGTTCGGAGCGTTGAAGGAATAGACGCGCTGGGGATACACAGGATAGGGATTGCCATAGCTGTCGGTGGAGCCGGGCGCGCCATAGTTGATGTAACTGTTGCTGTCCTCCTGCGTGAACTTGCGGTAATGCAGATTGAAAAGAGCGTCGAGATCGGGCGAAACCGCAACCCCGAGCTGGAGGCGAAGAACACTGTCATCCAATCCGGACGCGCGTCCCTTGGTGATGTTGCGCGTAAACTGGTCGCGCCGTTCCGACGAAAACGAGGCGCGCAACGCCAGCGTATCCTCCTTGAGCACCTGGTTGATCGCGCCCTGCACCGTCCGGGCCTTGTAGTCGCCCAGATCGGCCTTGAGCCAGCCTTCCTGCTTGAACACCGGCTTGCGCGTCACGATGTGTACCGCACCGCCCGGACTGTTCTTGCCCCACAGCGTCCCCTGCGGGCCGGGCAACACTTCCACCCGTTCGATGTCGAAGAGCGGCGCGCCGGTGAGAAAGGCCGACCCCAGGTAAACGTCATCCGTATAGATGCCAATGGGCGTGACATTATTGAGCGATGGCTCGCCCGTTCCGATGCCGCGAATGAACCAGCGCGGGAAACCGTGGTTGTCCAGTGTCGCGGCGGACGCATTCGGAATGAAGCGCGTAATCTCGCCCGCCGTGCGCCCCGCGCCGGAATCGGACAGGGAATCCCCATCGATCGCGTTGATCGTGAGCGGGACTTCCTGCGCCACTTCCGTCCGCTTCTGGGCGGTGACCACGACCGCATCAAGGGTGGCGCTATCATTCTCCTGCGCCTGCGCCAAGCCCAGGTTGCCCAGCGCAAGGCACAAGGCGCCCACTTTCAGGCGATGGGGCAAAGGATGTCGCTGCATGGCATAGCCTCT
>JAISME010000157.1 GCA_031276915.1 Zoogloeaceae bacterium | reverse complement strand
AAGAAATAGGATTTTTTCGCCATGACACGCGCCCCTTATTGCGCCGCCGCAGGCGCGTCGGGCGCGGGCGCATCGGGCGTGGATTGTGGGGCTGCTTGTTGCGGAGTTTGCGTTTGCGGGGCTTGCGGCGCAACAGGCGCGCCGGGACGCAGTTTCAGGAGGTTGTCAAGAATCACCCGATCGCCCGGCTGGAGACCAGAGAGGATGATCCAGTCCTTGCCGAACCAGTCGCCCAACTGCACGGGACGCGGCGCAACCTTGTTCTCGGCGTCGGCAATCATCAGCATGTCGCCCTGCACGGTCTGCAACACGGCAGTCTGCGGCACAAGGTAAACCCCCTGCCGCTCGCCCGCGAAGAGCCGCACCCGCACGAACTGACCGGGCAGGAGTTCGTTTTCCCGGTTCGGGAATTCCGCCCGCAACTGCCGCGTGCCCAGGGTGGTGTCGATGGCGGAGGCGAGGAAATTCAGCTTGCCTTTCTGCGCATAGGTTGAGCCGTCGGGGAGGATGAGTTCCACACCGGTCACTGTGCTGGGCGTGAGCTTGCCGCCGGGCAGTTTGGCGATCTCGCTCTCCGCCAAGGAAAAGCGTACCCAGATCGGATCGTTCTGGTACACAGTGGTCAACAGGCTGTCCGCGCCGACGCTAATCAGGTTGCCGACGGATTTGTCCGCGCGGCCCGAGATGCCGGAGACCGGCGCGGCAACGACGGTCCAGGAAAGATTCAACTGCGCCTGCCGCAAGGCCGCCTGCGCCATGTCGTTGGCGCTCACGGCATCATCATATTCCTTGCGGCTGACGCCGTTTACCCCCACCAGTTTTTTCATGCGCTCCAGATCGTGGGCAGCCTGGCCTGCGCGCGCCTTGGCTTCGACAAGCGCAATGAGATAGGGCTCCCGGTCAACCTGGAAAAGCGGCTGGCCCGCCTTCACCCATTCACCTTCCCGGTAGAACTGTTTTTCCAGAATGCCGCCGACGCGCGCACGCACTTCGGCCTCCTTCGCCCCTTCGGTCTGCGCCATGATTTCCAGCGTGTAGGGAATGTTCCGCTGTTGCACGGCCAGCACGGTCACTGGCAAGGGCGCCGCCGCCGGAGGCGCCTCTTCCTTCCGGTCGCAACCGGTAAACAGCAAAACGGCGACAACCGCCAGGGAAAAGGAGCAACACCGTCGCGGCGAATTGGCCTGCGGAAATGTCTTGTCGTGCCGGAACATGATTGGAATTCTCCATGTGGTGGGGATGGCGGAAAAGGGGTCAGTATAGATACATTCATGTTTGTATGTAAGTGCAAACTTTCCATAGACAAGAATTGTTACAAATGAACGACCAGCGCTTCCACATGAAACGCTTTCTCCCGGCGTCAATCCTGTCGTCATGAATGCGCCGGTCTTGTCGCGCCTACCCCGGCCTTGCGAGCGGGAATTCCGGGTTTCGGATCCGGATTTTCATTCCAGGCCAACCCTGTCATGCCGGATATGCCAATAAGGATTTTTATGTGTTCGGCGAATTTTATGCAGTGTATGTATAATGCGGTCGTCCGTTGCCGTTCGCCATTTTCCCTTGCCGGTTTTGGAGAGGCGCTGTCATGCGATGCCCTGGTTTTCATGCCTTTCATTTCCGGCGGGGCTTTTCGACATGATTGTCCGGTAGCGTGGCATCGACATTCCAGGGGAGAAACATGGCGTTGCGCGGAATTCTGGTGGTATGCGGGCTTGTGATGCTGACGGCGTGTGGCGCGCCGGCGCCGGTGACGCCGTTGTCTGCGCATCTGCATACCGATCCGGCGCGGACAGATGCCGTCGCCGCCATGCCGTCCGCTGCGTCCGTTCCGTTTGCGCCGCCGTCGCCCGGGGAAACGCCTGCCGTGGAGCGTCCCGGTCCAGCGGAGGAAACCTACGACGTTTCGGTGCGCGACATTCCGGTGCGGGATCTGCTGTTCGTTCTGGCGCAGGAAGCAAAGCTCAACCTCGACCTGCACCAGGAGGTGCGCGGCGAGATTACGCTCAATGCCGTCAACCAGTCCCTGCCGCGTCTTTTCGCCCGGATCGCCCGGCAGGCGGCGATCCGTTTCGAGCGTGACGGCGACAATCTTTTCGCGCTGCCCGACATGCCGTACCTGCGCCATTACAAAGTGGATTATGTCAATCTCTCCCGGCATGTGAGCGGCACGGTAGCGACCAGCACCCAGATCGCGACGAGCGCGGCAAGCGGCGGTTCCGACGCCGTTGCCTCGTCGCTCGACAGCGGCAACGTTTCCAGCACCCGCGTGGAAAACGCGACCGAAAACCAGTTCTGGACCTCCCTGGGCAAGAACATCCGGGATTTGCTGCTGGAAACGGGGGAAAGCTTGCCGGAGGGCGTCAATCCGGTGATCGTGCATCCCGAGAGCGGGGTGGTGACGGTGCGCGCCACCCATCTCCAGCACGCGCGCGTCCGGGAGTTCATCCGGCGGGTGGAACAGGCTTCCCGGCGGCAGGTGATGATCGAGGCCACCATCGTGGAGGTCGAGCTGGACGACAACTACCAGCAAGGCATCGAATGGAGCCGTGTCTGGGCAGAGGGCAACAAGGAACTGGGGGTAACGCCGCCCGCGCTCGCCAATTCGGCGCATGCCCTGGCCACGCCGTTCGTGCTCGATTTCACCCGTCACGCCAATCCGCTTTCCCTGACGCTCAAGCTCCTGCAATCGTTCGGGACGACAAAGGTATTGTCCAGTCCGCGTCTTTCCGTGCTGAACAATCAGACGGCGCTCCTGAAGATTGTGGAAAACGTGGTGTATTTCAGCATCAAGGCCGAAGTGACGCCGGGCAACTCCAACAGCAATCCGGTCGTGGCCTATACCTCGACACCACAGACGGTCTCCGTCGGGCTCGTGATGACGGTAACGCCGCAGATCAGCAACGACGACAGCGTGATCCTCAATGTGCGGCCCACGATTTCCAGCATTTCCGGCATGGTGAAGGACCCCAATCCGGACATCCCCAGCACCGTTTCCAACGAAATTCCCCAGATTCGCACCCGCGAAATCGAATCGGTGCTGCGGGTGGCGAACGGAGAAATCACCGTCCTGGGCGGGCTTATGGAGGATCGCATCGATTACGCACGCGGCAGGATACCGCTTTTGGGGCAAATTCCCATCGCGGGCGAGCTTTTCACCGTTCGCAACAACATGACCAGGAAATCGGAACTGGTCGTGTTCCTGCGTCCGGTCATCATCCGGGAACCGGCCCTGCGCGGCGATTACGCGGCCCTGCGCGCTTTCCTGCCCGGCCCGGATTTCCTTGCGCCGCCGTCCGGGTCCGAGCCTTTCGATCCGGCCTTTCCCAGCCAGGAACGGTAACGCGGACATGGCGAAAGCATTATGGAAGACACGCTGACGCAAAATGCCGGGCGCAGGGACACCCGGCTGGGGGAACTGCTGGTGGCGCAGGGCGTGCTGTCCGCGGATCAGTTGCGGATCGCGCTGCTCGAACAGGAGAAATCCGGGACGCGGATTGGCAGGCTCCTGGTCGATCTGGGCTTTGTTTCCGAGGCGGCCCTGAAGGAAGCGCTTTCGGAAAACCAAGGGACGGCGAGCATCGACCTGGCGCAGACGGTCGCGGATGCCGCCGCCCTGGCGCGCGTGCCGCGCCATCTGGCGAAGCGGCATCGCGTCCTGCCGCTTGCCCATGACGCCGAACGGCAAGTGTTGACGCTGGCGGCAGCCGACGCGCACGACCTCGCGGGATTGGACAGGATTCGCGCCCAGGTGGGGCTGGAAACCCGGCTGGAAATCTTCCTGGCCGGGGAATCGGAAATCGATGAGGCCATCGACCGGTACTACGGTTACGAGCTTTCCATCGACGGTATCCTGAAGGAGCTGGAAACCGGGGCCGTAGATGGGAGAAAACCGGACGCGCGCGGCGGCGAATACAGCCAGCCTGTCGTGCGCCTGATCGACGCCTTGCTCACGGACGCCGTGAAGCAGGAAGCGTCCGACATCCATTTCGAGCCGGAAAAAAGTTTCCTGCGCATTCGATACCGCCAGGATGGCATCCTGCGCCAGATCCGCGCCCTGCATCACGCCTGCTGGCCGGCGATGGCCGTGCGCCTCAAGGTGATGAGCGGCATGAACATCGCCGAGACGCGCGCGCCGCAGGATGGCCGCGTGACGCTGTCCATTTCCGGACGCCCCGTGGATTTCCGCGTTGCCAGCCAGCCGACCCTGTACGGCGAGAATATTGTCCTGCGGGTGCTGGACCGGCAAAAAGGCATCGTGCCGCTGGAAAAACTGGGATTGGCGCAGGCGCACCTGCAGGCGCTGGAGCGCATGCTGCTGCGACCCGACGGCATCGTGCTGGTGACCGGCCCCACGGGCAGCGGCAAGACGACGACGCTCTATTCGGTCCTGAACCGCATCAACTCCGAGCATATCCACATCATGACGCTGGAAGACCCGGTGGAATATCCAATGCCGCTCGTGCGCCAGACCTCGGTCAACGAGGCCGTGAAGCTGGATTTTGCCAACGGCGTCCGGTCGATGATGCGACAGGACCCGGATGTGATCCTGGTCGGCGAAATCCGTGACGCGCCCACGGCGGAAATGGCGTTCCGCGCCGCCATGACCGGGCATCGGGTATTCGCGACCCTGCATACGGCTTCCGCCCTCGGGGCAATTCCCCGGCTTCTGGATGTTGGCGTCACACCGGAGATTCTCTCCGGCAACGTGGCGGGCGTCATCGCGCAGCGCCTGGTGCGACGTCTGTGTCCGCATTGCAGGATACCGGCGGAAACCGACGTGTCCGCCGCCCGCCTTCTTGGTCTCGCGGAAGGGGAAACGGCGCGCGTCTTCCGCGCGAAGGGCTGCGCGGCCTGCCGTTTTCTCGGCTACCGGGGGCGTTTTGCGATCATGGAGCTGCTTTTCGTCGACCGCGAGCTGGACGATCTGATCGCGGACCACGCGCCGCGCCGCGAACTCCTGCGCCATGCCCGTCGACAGGGTTTCCGCGCGATGGCCGAGGATGGCGTCGACCGTGTGCTGGCCGGGGAGACCACACTGGAGGAATTGCTGCGAGTCGTGGATTTGAGCGATCGCCTGCCGCCTGCCGGAACATCATGCGCTACGCCTACTCCGCCATAGACGCCGCCGGACGCCGGGTGCGCGGGTATCTGGACGCAGTGGATCTTGCCGAACTGGAAGCGCGCCTGGAGCGCATGGCGCTTTTCCTGGTGCGCGGCAAGCCGGCGCGCGCCATCCGGTTCACCGCACCGCGTCCGCCGCGCCAGGAGCGTCTCTGGTTCTGCTTCCAGTTGCGACAGTTGCTGCATGCGGGCGTGCCGCTCCTGACCGCGCTTGCCGACCTTGCCGGCACGCTGGAGCACCCGCGCATGAAAGCGGTCGCGGCAAGTCTCGCGCAAAGCCTCGAAGGCGGCGCGCGCTTTTCCGAGGCGCTGGCCATGCATCCGGCCTGCTTCGGTCCGGTATTCGTCAGCATGACGCGCGCCGGAGAGTCCACGGGGGACCTGGCGGGCGCGCTCGAAAAGCTGGAGACGGCGCTGAAATGGGAAGATGAATTGATCCGCGCCTTGCAAAGGATTCTCGCCTATCCGATGGTGGCGGCGGTTGTCATGCTGGCGGCCACCGGCTTCTTGCTGCTGTATCTCGTGCCGCAATTGCAGGTTTTCGCGCGCAACATGGGACAAACGCTCCCCTGGCACGCCCGCGCCCTGTTCGGGCTGTCCGGGTTTCTGGCGGCGTACTGGCATGTGCTGCTCATCGTCGGCTGCCTGTCGACGGGCGCGGGCGCGCTCGCGTGGCGCGTCAGCGCGCGCGTTCGTTTCCTGCTGGATGACTGGAAGCTGCGGCTGCCCGTCGTCGGTGGTGTTCGCAGGAAAATCATCCTGGCCCGGCTTGTCGACACCCTCGCCCTTTTGTACGCAGCCGGCATTCCGGTGCTGGAAGCGATCGGCATCGCGCGCCACGTTGCCGGCAACCTGGTGGTGGAGCGGGCGCTGATGACGATCGAGACGATGATCCGCGATGGACGCAGCATGGCGGGCGCGTTTGCCGATACGGGCTTTTTCCCGCCGCTGGTGACACGCATGGTGCGGGTTGGCGAGACCACCGGCGCGCTCGACGCGGCGTTGAAGAATGTCGGCGCGTTCTACAGCCAGGACGCCCGGGCGACCGTCGCCCGCATCGAGGCGCTGGCCGAACCGGTGCTGACACTGGCGCTTGGCGCGGTCATGGCCTGGATCGCGCTGTCGGTCATCGGCCCGATCTACGACATGATCCGGCAGTTCAAGGTCTGAACATGGCATCCGGCAAACGTTACCTGCTGTTTCTGGACGACCGGGAAATGCGCCTTTTCCCCCGCCGGAGCCCGGATGCCCCACCGATTGCCTTCGCGGGCGACACCGCCGGCCTGTCCGCGTTTGCCGCGTGGCTCCGGGAGCACCCCGGCGCGGTGTTCGAGGTGATCTGCAATCTGGCGGACGAGAGTTTCCGGGTGGAATCCCTGCCCAGGCTTTCCGGACGAGACCGGCGGGCAGTCCTCCAGCGGCAGTTGACGCGGTATTTCGGGGAAACGCCCCATGTCCTGGCGTGTACACTGGGCGTCGTGGCGACAGGCGAGCGTCCGGAGGAGCAGGTGTTGTTCGCCGCCCTGCACGCGCCCCTGCTGGAAAAACTCGTGGAGACGCTGCGCCTGGAGGGCGCGTCCCTGCGCGGACTTTACAGTTTCGCCATGCTGCTGGGCGAGGCGTGCCGCGCGAACGGAGAAACACCGGAGGCGCTCCTGCTCCTGACCCGGCATGCCGGCACGGTGCGGGAAACCTTCCTTCGGCACGGAAAGGTCGTGTTTTCCCGCCTGATCGCCGCTTCTTCCCGGGAAATGGACTGGTTGATCGAGGAAGCGGAACAGATGCGCCGTTATCTGGCCGGACAGCGTTTGCTGGCGCGGAACACGCCACTCGTCGTCTGTTCGTTCGCGGGATCCTGGCGGCTGGAAGATGGCGATCCGGAAGGCGCGCGGCTTTCCGCGCCGCCACTTTCCGCGCCTTTCTCCGATCTGGCGGAAGTGGAAACGGTGTTGCGCGGCTGGCTTGCCGGCCACTCACCCAGGACGCAATTCGCGTCGGTACCGGCGCGCCGCGCCGGATTCATCCGTACCCTGTCGAACGTGCGCTGGCTGCCCTGGGCGTTGACGGCGTGCGGTCTTGTGATTTTCGGAGCGGGCCTCTGGTCCGGCGCGCGCGAATGGCGGTCGGCGCGGGCGCTGGAACAGCGCCTTTCCGGATTGCGGCGACAGATCGCCGCGTTCGGGACGATGGACATTTCCTCGCCACCGATGTCCGCCAGCGGGTCGGAACCCGCGGATTTGCAGGCGTTTTTCGCCCGTTACGATGCCCTGCGCCAGGAAGCCGGGCAAGAATGCCTGGAGCTGGCGCTGCCCAGCCAGGCGCTGGAAGCGCAGCCGGAAATGCGGCTGGAAAAGCTCGTCTGGCAATGCGCCGCGGGGCGGCAGACGGTGATTGTGGAAGGGCGCCTGGCCAATGTCGCCGCGCTGGAAGCGTTTGAACACTGGCTGCGCGGCTGGAACCCGCCGGGCTGGCGGGTCGAGATGCCGGAAGAGGAAACGGACGCCGTACCGCCGGCAACCGGCGCGGTGACGATTTCCCCGTCCGGCGACGGCGCTGACCATGCCGCCGAGATTCCCGCGCCGGAATCTGGCGATTCCGGCATTCCATTCCGCCTGCGGCTGGCGCGCGTGGAATCGCGCGTGGAATCCATGAAGGAAAGGCCGTGAAGCGCGGGCTGGCGCGCGCCGCCATCGCCTGCGGGGTGCTGGTCGTTCTGGGCGTTGTCGCCGCCTGCGCGGGATGGTGGCGCGTTTCGGTGGCGCGACAGGCCGAGACGCGCATGTTCGGGCAATTGCGCGCGCTTGAGGCCGAACGGGCGCAGGCGCGAAAGACAGCGGTCGTGCGGCGGCAACTGGAAAAGCGTTGGCGCGCGTTGCGGACGGACGGATTTTTCGAGCCGCCGAAATACGCGCCGCGCCTGGCATGGACAGCCCTGTTGCGGCGCCTGCAGGCGCGGGAGGGCATTCCCGTCCTGCATGCGCAGTGGCGCGCCCACGCGCCGGACGCAGACGGGGAGGAGGCGGGAAAATGGCTGCGCCATCGCGCCGGGACACTGGAACTGGAATGCAGCCACGAGCTGGAACTGCCCGCCCTGCTGCGGGAATTGCGGGCCGCGAGCCCGGCGCTTGTGCTGGTCCGGGAGTGCTCGATGTGGTGGAACGCGGAACGCCGGGAGGATACTGGTTCCGGCCAGAACCTTTTGGCGCGCTGCGCGCTGGAATGGGTGACGGGTGCAGTCCCTTCGGCGGACGACGGCGCGGAGCAGATGCCATGAAACGCGCCGCCTTCCTCCTTTCCCTGCTGGTTTGCGCCTGCGCGGGCGCGGAAGACATGACGCAATCCAGCGTGGGGCGCCTCTTCCTGACTCCGGCGGAACGGGCGCGGCGGGAAGCGCTGAAAACGCAGGCGCACGCCGAAGCACAGGTGGAAACGCCACTGCCCGCGCGGGAACCGCGCCGTTACCAGGGCTGGGTGCGGCGGGGAAACGGGGCGACGGCATGGTGGGTAGACGGCGCGCCCGTCACCATCGCGCCGCCGGAAGCAGCGTGGGATCTGTTGCGGGGCGGACGGGTCGCGCCCGCCTCCCCGCGCCAGAACAGGCAGGACTAGGATCATGCGCGGTTTCACGCCCCGTTCCGTTTCCGGCGCGGTCCTGCTGGGACTGGTCATGCTGCTGACCCTGGGAGGATTGACGTGGCTCGTGGTTGACATCACGCGTTTCAACGGAGCGGCGACCCGCAACGCGGCGACCGACCGCGCGCTGGCGGAAGCGAAAGAAGCGCTGCTCGGCTATGCGGCGGCTTATCCGGAATTGCACCTGAAAGCGGGACGCGCGGTGTTCGTGCCCGGTCATCTGCCCTGTCCGGACATGGGGAGTCCACTGGGGCTGGAAGGGACAGAAAGCGGCGTGTGCGGCGCCGAGGGCGTGACCGTGGTCGGTCATTTCCCCTGGCGCAGCCTTGGTGTCCCGCCGCCTCGGGATGGGTACGGGGAATGCCTGTGGTATGCCGTTTCCGGCCATTACAAGGCCAACCCGAAGGCGCGGCTCCTGAATCCGGACATTCCCGGCCAGTTCGAGATTGTTGACGAACAGGACCGGATCATCGGCGCGGCGGCGGAACGTCCCGTTGCCGTGTTGTTCGCGCCCGGTCCGCCCCTGTCGGGACAGGAGCGCGCCGACGCGGGCGGGGAATGCCGCTGGAACTACGACGCCCGACACTTCCTGGACATGCTTGGAGGAGTCAACAACGCCGTGCCCAACACCGATCCGGAAGGCGTGACAAGGCTTGCCGCGGGCCGGGAAAGCGCGGAATTCAACGATCGCCTGCTGTGGATTCATCGCGCGGAAGTGTTTGCGCGCGTCGCACAGCGGCAACCGCTGGAAGACCTGTTTGACGCGCATTTCGGCGAAACCGGCTTTCCCGGGCGGGCCGCACTCGCGCAGCGCGTGGCCGCCTGCCTGGCCCGCTTCGGCGCGCGCAACGCGTGGCGTCGATTGCCCTGGGCCGCGCCGCTGGCGCTCGCGGAAAATCCGCCGCTGACCTTCCAGAACGACGCTTTCGCGGACAGGCAGGATCTGCTGGCGGGCCGTCCCCCCTTTCTCGTCACCCGCTCGCAGGCGCGCCTTGCCAGCACACTCGGCACGCTGCCCACCTGCGCGTCGGGCAATACCGCCTGCCGTCTCCTCAGGAGCGACAACTGTCCGGAACTGGCGGCGGTGGATGGCGGCAATACGGCAAACGGCAAGGACGGGTGGTTCGACAAGTGGAAAGACCATCTTTTCTACCTGGTCGCGCCGGGATTCGCTCCGGCAGAAGCGCCCGCGGCGGATTGCTCCACCACGCCGGAAGCCTGCATCGAGGTGGAGGGCCGCACCTACGCCGCCGCCGTGATTTTCGCCGGCGCGCCGCAGGCGGGGCAGGAACGCGATACGAACATCGACCGCATGAACGCCACGCGGTATCTGGAGGGGGAAAACGCCCTGACCGTGCAAAACGGCGGCAGGCGACTCGAAGTGACCGGCAACGACCGGATCGTCTGCCTGGAGGCGAATGCCGACGGGTTTACGCTGGTAAATGACTGTGGCGCGCCCTGAATTTTCCCCGCGCGTCACCGGATTCAGCCTGGTGGAGCTGGCCGTGGTCATGGTCATCCTCGGGCTTTTGCTTGGCGGCATGCTGCTGCCGCTTTCCGCCCAGCACGACATCCAGCGATTCAGGGCAGCGGAAGCCGCCCTGCGGGAAATCCGCGAGGCGTTGCTGGGCTACGCAGCCGTCCATGGCCGCCTGCCCTGTCCCGACATGGCAGCCAATCCGGCGACGAGCGGCTATGGCGAGGCGGAAGCGAGTTGCGCCGGCGCCACGCAGGAAGGATTCCTGCCATTCAAGACACTGGGGCTTGCGGAGCATGACCCCTGGGGACAACGCTGGCGTTACCGGGTCGACACGCACTTTGCCAGCGCGACACCGATCCGTCTGGTGACGACGTTTGGCGACGCGCTCGGGATCGTCAACAACAGGGGGGAATCCCTGACGGCTTCTTCGGAGGAACCGCCGGTCGCCCTCTTTTTCAGCACGGGACCCAACGCACGCCCGGATGGGCAAAACGCCAGCTTCGAGACAACTGGCGGTCTTTACCAGGCCGATCCGCCGCAACCCGGGTTCGACGATCAATTGCACTGGCTCGCGCGTCCCCTGCTGTTCAGCCGCCTGATCGCTGCCGGCAGGGCGCTTTGACTCTGGAAAAGTAAAGGAGGTATCGCAATGTTTCAATCCACGCCCGTGACCGGGCAAAACAGCATGAAAGGGGTTACACCCCTCCCAGGCCAGATGATCCCCCCGAAGGGGAAGGTTTCCCACCGGAGTCTGTTTTCGATGAAACGAAACAGGCGTGGTTTTACCCTTGTCGAAATCGCCATCGTGCTGGTCATCATCGGATTGCTGCTTGGCGGCGTCCTGAAAGGCCAGGAACTGATCAGCAGCGCCAAGGTAAAAAGCCTCGGCAACGATTTTCGCCATGCGCAGGTAATGCTGTACGGTTACCAGGACAAGTACCGCAGACTGCCCGGTGACGACAATGGCGCGGTGGCGCGCTGGAGCCTGGAAGCCGGGCACCAGGGAAATGGCAATGGCGTCATCGCCGGTCGCTGGGATGCCGAAACGCCCACCGCCGCGAATGAGTCCGTGCTGCTGTGGGAACATCTGCGCCGCGCCAATCTGATGACCGGCTCCACGGATTTTTCCAGCGCGACCGCCGCCGCCCTGCCGGCAAATTCGGAGGGTGGGCGTTTCGGCGTCAGCGGCGAACGCCCGATCACCAGCATGAGCGGTGGCAGCTTCTACGCCTGTTCCGACACCATCGACGGCAAGCTCGCCCTGCAACTGGACATCAGCATGGACGACGGCAAACCGAACACCGGTACGCTGCAAGGTGTCCGGCAGGAAAACGGCGTCACGCAGGCGGACGGCCATCACAGCGCGTCAACAACATACGAGGAAGGCACGCGCTATACCGTTTGCATGACGTATTGAGGCTGTGCCGGCAAGGTTCGAGTTCCCCGCACCCCGTGCGGTTCCGCGCGCGTTTCTGAAAGACGAAGCGACGCGTTTTGCCCTGTCTTGCGGTGCAAAACATTGCAAGCAGGGCAGGAGTTGCCTTCTTGTTCTGTGACATTTTTTGTCACTTGATGCGCGCAATTTGTCACTTTGTGGAGGGAGTGTGGTTGTGCTGTTGGGGAGGAAAATGGCGTGGATGCGAGCGTACAGGTGGGGATTGGGAGTACGGGATTTGGCTGGCACGGAAGTTGCTCATATCTTTCCGGTTTCTTTTCCTGACAAGTCGGACAAGCGATTCATCATGTTCTCCACCCTGTCGTTTTCGGAAGCATCGACTGGAACATCTGCTGTGTTGCGCGCATGCAATATGTGCGGACGGGATGC
>JAISME010000155.1 GCA_031276915.1 Zoogloeaceae bacterium | reverse complement strand
GCCAGGAAGAACTTCCTTTACCTTGATGCGTTGGTAAACCGCGCCCACATCCAGCGGGCCATTGGTGTAACGCGGCAGGATGGTGAAAACCTTGGCATCGCCGTCATTGTCGGTGCTGGCGCCATAACTGATGCCGTTGCCTTCCTGGCCAATCGCTTGGGTTGCGTAAGCCACCGTCACGTTGAAACCGGAGAACGAGGGCGACACGTAGGCGATGGCGTTATCGACGCGATCCACATCGGCAAGTTTGAGAGCGCTATACCGATCGTCACCGGTAAGACCCGCTTTATCATTCACAAGATCAATTGCGTCGCGGTGGAACTCGACATCGTTGTACACGTTGCGATACTGACCAACGGTGCCCGCGCCGAAAGGATCAATGGCGGAGAGGAAACCATGGCGAGGAGCAACCAGGCGACCAGCGATGGCGGTACCCCAGTTGCCGGTGAGGCCGAGGAAAGCCTGCTCGTTGAAGAGTTTGTCACCATCAACATGGCTTCCCGTATCAGCGGCAAAGCCGGCTTCCAGGACGAAAAGCGCCTTCAGGCCATTGCCCAAGTCTTCCACGCCCTTGAAACCGACCAGGGAAGTGCCGGACTGCCCGGAATTGAAGGCGTTCTGCTTGCCAACATTGTCGGCAACATTGTCACCGCGACGGGCGAAACCGACATCCACCGTACCATAGATTTGCACGTTGGTTTGCGCGAAAGCCGCGCCAGAAGCCAGGCAGGCAATTGCCAGGGGAATGAGTTTTTGCTTCATAAGGCTTGCTCCTCGAATGAATAATAATATAGACAGGAAAACCCAAATATCCGGGACACCTGTGTCCTGCCGCGCCATTCTCGGCGGCAAGGCGATGGAGCGCAACCTCGGGACAACATACGAAAGCCGCAATCGGGGTACACTGTTGCAAACGCGCAACACATTCTCCGGGAAGGGCGCGGAAGGAATCGCCATGCGGGCAATGCCAGGAATCGGTTTTGGCGATCGACTGCCTGACAATGACGCTTGAACCCCCCTCACGAAACCCGGCGCGGGATTCCGGGTCAGTGTCTGGCCTTCACGTTCGCGGGAGTCCCGAGCGGTGCGGATTCCTCCAATACGTCCAGCAGGGCGGCAAGCGGCGCGAATTCGCGGTAACGTTGGGCGGTTTTGCGGGCGTAGTCCAGGAAACGGGGCAGGTCGGTAATGTAATTTTCCTTGCCATCGCGGTATTTCAGGCGACAGAAGATACCAAGCACCTTCAGATGTCGTTGCAATCCCATCCACTCGTAGGCACGCCAGAAATCGGCGAAATCGGCATGGACGGGCAATCCCGCCGCGCGCGCCTTTTCCCAGTAACGGATTACCCAGTCGAGTTCCTGTTCCTCCTCCCACGAGATGAAAGCGTCCCGGAACAGGGAAACCACATCGTAAGCGATGGGGCCATAGACAGCGTCCTGGAAATCGAGCACGCCAGGAGCGGGCGCGGCATCGCTCTCCGCGACCATCAGGTTGCGAGGCATAAAATCCCGATGCACGAACACCTGTGGCTGCGCCAGTGCCGAGGCGGTGAGCGTCGCGCAAACTTTCTCCAGGGTGTCCCGCTGTTTGTCCGAAAGCGTTATTTCCAGGTGATGGCCCACATACCACTCGGGGAAAAGGTCCATTTCCCGGCGCAGCAAGGCTGTGTCGTAGAGCGGCAGCACGCCGGGACGCGAGGCGGCCTGCCAGCGCACAAGCGTATCCAGCGCCGGGCGCATCAGGGCGTCGGCTTGTTCCGGCGTGCCTCGCAGTGCGTCAAGGTAGGTAACCCGACCCAGGTCGGCAAGCAACAGGAAACCGCGCTCGAAATCGGCGATTTCCACTTGCGGGACGTAAACGCCCGCTTCCCGCATGAGTTCGGCGACCCGGACGAAAGGTCGGCAGTCTTCCGTGTCGGGCGGCGCGTCCATCAGGACGCGGGTGCCCTGGTCCGGCAGAGTCAGGCGGAAATAGCGGCGGGAGCTCGCGTCGCCCGTGATGGGCGCTATCCGGATGGTGGCCCCGGGTATTTCGTCGGGATGGAGCGGCGCCAGGCGCTCCGTGATCCAGGCGCGCATTTGTTGGTCGCGGGACATGTGAACAGACAGGCTTGAGGTAAAATGCCGCGATTCTAACCCGGGCTTGTCCTTCTTGCCTTTTCCCGTCGCGCATTTGTCGCTTTTGCATCAATGACCCGATTTTCCCCGCGCCCCGTTGCCCTTTTGATGGCCTGCCTGTTTGCCGGCGGGCATGGCGCGGCCCATGCCGCGCCGGACACACCGGGGAAAACGCGTGCTCCCACACGATTGCAGGCCGACCGCATCATCGGCCAGACGGACCGCTCAACCCGCGCCGAAGGCAACGTGGAAGCGCGCCAGGCGGATGCGACCCTTTATTCCGACCTGCTCACCTATTTTCCCCTGGAAGACGAGATCGAGGCCGAAGGCCACGTGATCCTGACGCAGCCGGACGCCGAAGTGAAGGGAACCTACATGCGCCTCAAGATGGCGGCGCAACTCGGGTATTTCGATGACGCGATCTACAGGATCACGCGCACCCTCGCTGTTTCCGAATCGGACAAAACCCCGACGCCCAGCCTGATGGAACCCTTGCCTGCCCTCCCGCCGCGCCAGAGCGTTGCTTATGGCGCGGCAAGGCGTATCCATTTCGAGGGGGAAAACCATTACCGCGTCGACGAGGGAAGCTATTCCACCTGCAAGCCGGAAGACATGGACTGGTTCGCCAAAAGCCGGGAAATCACACTGGACTATGATCTGAACCAGGGCACGGCGAAAGACGCCACCGTGTATTTCATGGACACCCCCATTCTCTACGCGCCCTATCTTTCCTTTCCGCTCAACAACCAGCGCAAGTCCGGCTTCCTGGCCCCGACCTTTTCATCTTCCACGCGAACGGGCTTCGATCTTTCCATCCCCTATTACTGGAACATCGCGCCCAGTTACGACGCCACAATCTCCCCGCGCGCCATGACCAAGCGCGGCATGCAGCTCGGCGCGGAAGTCCGTCATACGGACTGGCATTCGGACGGGGAATATCAACTGGAACTGATGCCGCGCGACAAGCAGTTCGGCGATCGCCGCTATGCTTATAGCCTGCGACGCCAGCAGATCCTGGGCAAGGGGTTTTCGGCCTACGTGAGCTGGAACGGGGTCTCGGACGACGACTATTTCACCGACCTCTCGTCGCGCGTGGTCGAGACCGCGCAGCGGCACCTGCCGCGCCAGTTCGATCTTTACTACAGCCGGAACTGGTGGAACGCCAGTCTCCAGACCCTGCGCTACCAGACCCTGAACCCCGGGGGCGAAACGCGGATCGACCATCCCTACTTTCTCGCGCCCCGCCTGAATTTCAATGCGCGCGTGCCGGAATGGAAGGGACTGGATTTCCAGGTCATGGGGCAATATACCCGCTTCACGCATCCGGAATGGGAGCAGGGACAGCGTATCGTGTTCTATCCGCAGCTCACGTTCCATCACATCCGGTCCGGGTATTACATCCGTCCCAAGATCGGCCTGCACAGCACCACCTACAGGCTCTCGCGGCGTGAACCGGGCCTGCCGGATTCGCTGACCCGCAACCTGCCTGTCTTCAGTCTGGACATGGGCATGACCTTCGAGCGCGATTTCCGGCTCGCCGGCCAATCCTGGACGCAGACGCTGGAACCGCGGCTTTACTACCTCGGCATTCCGCACAAGGACCAGAGCCGTTTTCCGCTGTTCGATACCGGACTCGCGGACTTCAACTTCGCGCAGATTTTCAGCGAGAACCGCTTCAGCGGCCATGATCGCGTAAACAACGCCAACCAGCTCACGGCGGCGCTCACCTCGCGCCTCATCGACCCGAAAACCGGGGCCGAGCGCGCGCGTTTCATGGTGGGGCAGCGCTATTATTTCACCAGTCTCAAGATCGGCCTGCCCGGCGAGGAACTGCATGAGGACCGCTATTCCGAATTCCTGGCCGGACTCTCGGGACAGGTGACGCGGCATACCTACGTGGACATGGCGATGGAATACGATTTCAACAACGCCACCACGAACCGTTTCTCTCTGGGCGGGCGCTACCAGCCCGCGCACGGACGGGTGGTTTCCGTTGCCTATCGTTACAACCGGGACGTCGAATCAACCTTTCGCTACCGGGATGCCCTGGAACAGATCGACATCGCCGGGCAGTGGAACCTTTCCGGTCGCTGGCACGTGGTCGGGCGCTACAATTACGCGTTCGACAATTCCCGGCTGGTGGAAGGCATCGCCGGGGTGGAGTACAACGCCGGCTGCTGGGTTGTCCGCCTCGTGGCGCAGCGTCTGGAGACGACGGCGGGCGATCCCAACACCAGCACCTTCTTCCAGCTTGAGTTCAACGATTTCGGCCAGATTGGCTCCAACCCCATCCAGATGCTGCGCCGCAGTATTCCTGGCTATCGCAAAATCAACGAATTGCCGTCCGGCAGTCTTTTGACCGATAAATAATCCCATGTCGAATCCCCGCCACATCCATTCCATTGCCCCACGCTTTTCCGTTCTTGTCCTGACGAGCCTGCTTTTTCTGGGGGCGGGTGTCTTCCATCGCGCGCTTGCCCGCGAGGTCGCGGAAATTGACCGCATCGTGGCCGTGGTCGGCAACGAGGCCATCACCCTTTCCGAACTGAACGAGCGCCTGCAAACGGCCGTTGCGCAATTGCGTCACCAGGGCATCCCCCTGCCGGAGCGCGAAGTGCTGGCCCGGCAGATGCTGGAACGCATGATCATGGACCGGTCGCAGCTCCAGGAGGCGCGTGACACGGGCATCACAGTGAGCGACGCGCAGCTCGAACAGACACTGGACCGCATGGCGGCCCACAACAGGATAACCCGCGAACAATTCCAGGCAACCCTGCAAAAGGATGGAATTCCCTATGCGCGGTTCCGCGAGGAAATCCGCGAAAATATGGTCATTTCCCGCTTGCGCGACCGTGAAGTCGACAGCCGCCTCACGATTTCGGAAGCGGAAATCGACAATTTCATTGCCCAGAGCGGGGCGGATGGAGAGGTGGTTTACCACGTTGCGCATATCCTCCTGCGCGCGCCGGAATCCGCGTCGCCAGCGCAGCGGAAAACGCTGCAGACGAAGGCCGAGGCGGTGCTGGAACGCGCCCGGCGGGGCGAGAGTTTCGCGGAACTCGCCGCCGCCTATTCCGACGGACCGGACGCGCTGCAAGGCGGCAACCTGGGCTGGCGTCCCCTGCGAAACCTGCCCACGGTATTCGAGAACGCGGTTGGCGAGATGCAGCCTGGAGAAACGCGGCTTCTGGATTCCGCGAACGGATTCCATATCGTGCAACTACTCGACAAGCGTGGCGGCGCGCTGGCGGTCGATGGCAGCGTGCAACAGACACACGCCCGGCATATCCTGATCCGGAGCAACGAAATCGTTTCCGAATCCGAGGCGCGGCGGCGTCTGGAGGATGTGCGCGAACGCCTGCGGCACGGTGAATCATTCGCCGAGCTTGCCCGCCTGTTCTCCCAGGATGATTTCGCCGCCAGCGGTGGCGATCTGGGCTGGCTCAATCCAGGCGATACCGCGCCCGAGTTCGAACGCGCCATGGATGCCCTGGGCGAGGGCGAGATCAGCGAGGTGGTGCGGACACCGTCCGGCTTTCACCTGATCCTGGTGGAAGAACGACGCGCGCAGGATCTGAGCCAGGAAAAACTGCGCCTCGCCGCCCGCCGCGCCATCCGCGAACGCAAGATGGACGAGGCTTACCAGAACTGGCTCCGGCAATTGCGCGACAGGACCTACGTCGAATACCGGCTGGAAGAGGAATGAGATTCCGCGGCCAGCGGCCCGTCGTTGCCGTTACCTCCGGCGAACCGGCGGGCATCGGGCCGGAACTTTGCCTGGCCCTGGCAGGCAGGTTCCGGGAAGCACGCCCAGTGATCCTCGCCGACAGGCGTTTGCTGCGCGACCGCGCCAGCCAATTGGGATTGCCTGTCGAGGTGCGCGATTACGTTCCCGGTGTGGCGCATTCCGATGCACCGCGCGTTCTGGACGTATTGCATGTTCCCCTCGCCACGCCTTCCCGGCCCGGTCGACTCGATCCGGCCAACAGTGGCTACGTGCTGGCCTTGCTGGACCGGGCGATCGAAGGTTGCCAAACGCATGAATTCGCGGCAATGGTCACAGGGCCGATCCACAAGGGCGTCATCAACGACGCGACACTTCCGGGCCAGGGGCATTTCTCCGGTCACACCGAATACCTGGCCACGCGCACCGGCGCGTCCGATGTGGTCATGATGCTGACGGGCGTGACGGCCAGCGCGCATCCAGACCGGCGTTTGCGCGTCGCGCTGGCGACCACACACCTGCCGCTCAGGGAGGTTGCCGCCGCCATTACGCCGAAACGGCTTGCTGGCGCGCTTCATGTCCTGCATCGGGATTTGCGGCGGAAATACGGGTTCGACGCGCCGCGCATCCTGGTCGCGGGACTGAATCCGCATGCTGGAGAAAGCGGTCACATGGGCCGCGAGGAAATTGAGGTCATCACTCCGACACTGGAGAAGTTGCGTCGTGAGGGCCTGGCGCTCATTGGTCCCTTGCCCGCGGATACGCTCTTCACGCCGCCAGTCCTGAAAACAGGGGATGCCGTGCTCGCCATGTATCATGACCAGGGCCTTGCCCCCCTGAAGTACGCGACATTCGGGAAAGGCATCAACGTCACGCTGGGACTGCCGATCATCCGAACCTCCGTCGATCACGGCACGGCCCTTGATCTTGCCGGAACCGGCAAGGCCGACCCCGGCAGTCTCCTCGCGGCCGTGCGCGAGGCGACGCGGATGGCAAGGCAGCATGACACGAAAAAGACAATGGAACGGTAAGGTTTGCCCGCCAAAACCTCTACGCCGGCAAGAAATCGGTAACAGGCGCGAAAACCTGTCGCTGATCGGTTCAAATGAATCGCACAGTCAAAACCAGGGTGATTTTCCCGCCCTTCGAACCATGTTGACACAGCCTGGGGTGGGGGATGAATGGATTGTGCGCGCCATGATCGAGGCGCCGGAATGACCTCCAGAAAATATGCCGCGCCCGCGAATGGCCATTTCCCGCGCAAGCGTTTTGGCCAGAATTTCCTGGTTGACGCGGCTGTTTGCCACGCCATTGTTGATGCCATTGCTCCCGGGACCGGGGATACGCTGGTCGAGATCGGGCCGGGGCTGGGCGCCTTGACCGATCTGCTGCTCCAGCGCCTCGATCATCTGCACGCGGTGGAGATCGACCGCGACCTGATCGCCCGCCTGAAGGCGCGTCACGGTCCGGAACGGTTGACGATCCATGCGGGGGACGCGCTTGTCTTCGATTTCGGACAACTGGCGGCGCGTGGCCCATTCAGGGTGGCGGGCAATTTGCCCTACAACATTTCCACGCCACTGCTTTTCCATCTGGCGCGTTTTGCCGATGCCATTGCGGACATGCATTTCATGCTGCAAAAGGAAGTGGTGGAACGCATGACGGCAGAACCGGAATGCGCGGCCTACGGACGGCTTTCGGTGATGCTGCAATACCGTTTCCACATCGAAAAACTTTTCGGTGTCCCGCCGGAATGTTTCGATCCGCCGCCCAGGGTGGATTCCGCTGTCGCGCGGTTGATCCCCCGGCCTGCGGCGGAACTGGCGGCGGCGAACCCGGACGATCTGGCGCGCGTGGTCGCCGCGGCGTTCGGACAACGTCGCAAGATGCTGCGCAACACGCTGAAACCCCTGATTGCCGAATCCGAACTGGAGCGGCTCGGCATCGCGCCCACGCGCCGCGCCGAGGCCCTGTCGGTCCACGATTTCGTGCGGCTGGCCAATAACCTTTCGCGGCGCAGCGGACAATGCGTTCCTTGAGGCGCGCGGCGTCATTTCGAGCCATCGCGCGCGAGTCCGGCAAAGCGTGTGCGTGGTCCTGCATTCCATTTTCCGTCCGTTTCCGGATCGAAGAGAAACTTCCCCGATTGCCTGTTGGGCCAGGGTATTCCGGGAGCCAGGCCACGCTTCTGGCAGGCGATCTGAAGGGGGAAGGAAATCCCTTCTTCCAGGTTCAGGTTTGTTTCGAGCGACAGGCAGGAGCGCCTGTCGCTGGTTTCCCACTGCGCGTCTGGCTGAAATTGCCGAAGCATCGGCGCGAGAGCCGCAAAACGCAATCTGGTTTCATTTCGCATTTCCCTTGTAACGACAACGGGAAGGTAGATACTTGGCGATCTCTTTGAAAGTCTTTGTGTTTTGTAAGCTCAAGACGCAACCCCAGACGATGGAACCTGTGTTCTTCCCCTCACTGTTTTCCAGCTTGAATTGTGGAAAGCCATTTTCGGTTATTTTGCCGAACCCGGGGGCCAGTACGACAACGAGGTTCAGGTCGTTCAACGCCTTGTTCCTGCCACCATACTGGATGCGGATTGCGCCATCATCATTCCACCCATTCCCTGCACTTATTCCGTTGATTGCAATTGCTTTCACGTTGGCCGTTGGTTTGAACTCGTAGCCGGAATAGCTGTTCTTGGGCGCCTTGCCGGTGCCGGGATAGGGGACGGTGGGCAGTGCGCTATTGTTTGACCAGTGTTCGGTGACCATGATCTTGGCGCCTTCCGCGAGACTCAATCCTTCGGCGACATAGGCGCGGATGGTGTACTGCTGATAGGCAGGCAACGCGATAGCGGCGAGGATACCGATGATGGCGACAACGATCATCAGCTCGATGAGCGTGAAGCCGCGTTGAAGGGTGTGTGCGATGTGTTTCATGATGCTGCTCCTTTGGAAAGAAAAAGAAGGAAGAACAAAAAAGGTCGCGGACGCATGAAAGGACACGCGCTCGTGACCGGGGTAATGAAACGAAGAAAAACAAGGAAACCGGAAAACCCGGAAGGAAAAGAAACCTCGGAAGGAAAAACGAGGTCCTGCGGACAGCAACCTTGCGGACGGCAACCCTGCGGGCAACAATTTGTCATTCGCGGATTTGTTTTTCCCCGTGGGGGAAACGGCAAAGTGGGAGGAGCATCCTGCTCCCCCGTGTCTGAACGGGAGCAAGATGCTCCTGCTACTGTCCTGCGAGTCCTGCGGACGGCGATTGCCCTGCGGGCGGTAATTTGCGGTGTGGACATCCCCTTGCCGCGTCATTGCGAAGAGCGAAGCGACGTGGCAATCCACACGGCGATTCAGTTTTCCGAAACGCTGGAACAGTCTGCAAGTCCGTCTGGATTGCCACGGGCCTGCGGCCCTCGCAATGACGAGGGTTTGGAAGGTTGCGGGAAAAATTGCCGTCCGCAGGGTTGTTGTCCGCAGGACCGGGCATGCGGCCTTCGCAATGACGGGTTGGAGCGTGATTGCAAGAACAAGGAGAAATGCGCCCGCAACCGGGACGGTGAAACGAAGAAAAGAGAGGAAACCGGAAGGGGAAGAAAAGGCTGGAAGAGAAGAGAGGAAAAACCCGGCGCTATCCAGACGCCGGAAAATCTTCTCCGTTATCTTTGGATAACGGAGAAGATTTTCATATTCGCCTGCTGCCTGCTGCCTGCTGCCTGCTGCCTGCTGCCTGCTGCCTGCTGCCTGCTGCCTGCTG
>JAISME010000087.1 GCA_031276915.1 Zoogloeaceae bacterium | reverse complement strand
GCAGCGGGTTGGAAAAATAATCTATCAGGAGATCGAGATTTTTTAAGCATTCTTTGATGAATGCTGCAAAAAAGATTACAGATACCCATATGAAAGCCTTATCAAATGAACCAGGAGGGCGAGTGAACCATTTTTTTTGTTCATCATAATCATATATCTTCTCTCCCGCAATGCTTGCCTCCATGATGCCAAATTTTTCAGAATAATAAACAATGGCCTGCTTGCCGCTGTAACGCTCAAAATCTTTTTTTTCAATTGCCATGCAGCCGCTCATGTTAAGTGATCCTGACATGGCGCAAAAGAGCGTGTGCGACTTCCCCTTTCCATCAATGATCTGCCAAGGCGTACCCAGTCTTTTGTATTTCCCTTTCCCTTGCGTGGAACTGAAATAAACCTTTCCTTCGTATACCTGCAGCGTCGATTTCTCCTCCGGGGGCTGCACAATGTCGTGCAGAATTTGCCTGTATATTCCCGTCAATGGGAGAACTACAATCATGCCAATTAAAATTATCTTTTGTACACAGAGCGGAGCCAGCGTGATCTTGGCAAAAAAAGCAAGGAAAAAAAACCCGAATAAGGCAAGGATAAACGGGGTAAAAAACGAGCCTGATGTCATTTTCCTGCACCTCCTGACAAAACCATGCTCAATCTTCTGGTTGAAAATTTTGCGTCCTTCTTGTCGAACACCAAGCGGACAAGCAATGAAGCATCAACCATGCATCCACCTCCAGACGGCTTCGTATCGTCAAATTTTGCCGCGCGGCATTCCTTTGAAATCAATGACTTAATTTTTATGACTTCCATTATTCGCTCCATTGTCATCATCGTTTCCCGCGCCCGCTTCTTCCATGAAACGCTCGCACAATTCCGTCAACCGCTCGCGCATCCACGCGCCTGCCGCCTTGTCCAGGAGTACGGAGAAACGGAGTTCGCACTGTTTCTCCGGCGTCTCCCAAACCCCCAACGCGCCCACCTTCTTTCCCTCCACACAAATCTCCAGCGCGTGTGTAATTTCCTGCGCGTCGCGCCGCTGGCGTCTCTCCTCGGCACGGATCAGGCGTTCCAGTTCGCGCAGCGAAAGATTCTCCGCGAAGGTCCGCTCCAGAAGGAATTGCGCCTTTGCGCTCCCAATCGTTTCCACCGCTTTCCTCATGAATTCCGCCAAACGCGCGGAGAACTTTTCCGGCCACATCTTGCCCAATTCCAGAATGGATGGGGGCAGGCCAAAGAATACCTGCAGTCGGTCCACATATCGCTTTGGTCTGCCCAGTGCCGCCACAATTCCCTCCTGCCCGTACCCCGCTTCCCGAAGCTTCCGCGCCATGCAGGCATGATCCAGGTCCGTTTCCCGCACCGTATCGTTGTGCGTCCGGCTCGCCCGCACCAGCGCCAGCGCGTTTCCGGGGTCGAGATTCGCGTCCACTTGCGCCGTCAGCGTCTCCCACCCAAGGGACTTTGCCGCGAGATAGCGCGTCACGCCCGAGACAATCAGGTATTTCTCCGCGTCCGCATCCCTTCCCGGATAGACGGTAATCGCCTCCCGCTGCCCATCGGCGGCAAGGCTTTGCGCCACTTCTGCAATCCGCGCCTTTGTCCGGATGTTGCGCACATTGAACGGCGAGGGAACGAGAGATTCAAGGGGAATCTTCCGAAATCCGGCTTCCACGGCGGTTTTTGTCATTATCGTCCGGGGTTCTCTTTTGGGGAGCGACGATCATACATTCATTTATCCGGACTTTGTGTGCAACACGGAGAACACCGTTCCAAAAGCGTTCAGGCAAATGCGAGAAACATGCGCGCATAAAAATGGCGGAGGGTCGCCACCTGGCTACCTCCGCCGGACGATCGGCACGCATGATCGCGCGGATTTATGTCATCTGGCGCATGGGACGATCGGGGAAAATCACCGGGGGCGTTCGATCATTGGATGGTAAACGCAAGCCGGAATCCAGAGCGGGCATCCCGGTAGGCGGGCGGGCGATTGCCGCGATTGGCGGAGCGGATGGGGCTCAACATGCTGTGCCAACCGCCGCCGCGCAACACGCGAAGCGTGCCTGTGGCGGGGCCGCGCGGATCATTTCTTGGGCTTGTCTCGTAGTATCTGGGATCGTACCAGTCCTCCACCCATTCCCAGATATTGCCGTGCACATCGTATAAACCCCACGGATTCGGTTTTTTCTCACCGACGGGACAGGTTCCGTAGACCTGATTGAGATGCCACAGGCAGACATGGTGCGTGGCCTCTCTTTTTTCGCCAAAGGAAAAAAGCGTGGTGGTTCCGGCGCGTGCGGCGTATTCCCATTCCGCTTCTGTCGGCAGCCGGTATTTATGCGTATTCTCTTTTTTGTTCAGGCGCTCGATGAAGGCCTGGACTTCTTCCCATGACACGTTTTCCACCGGATGCCCCGGATTCTTGTACACGCTGGGATTGTCGCCCATCACCGCCGCCCACTGTTCCTGCGTGACTTCGTATTTCCCCAGGGAAAAGGGACGGCTGATCGTCACGCAATGCTTGGGGATTTCATCATGACGTGATTTTTCCGTTTTATGCGACCCCATCAGGAAAGTTCCCGCCGGAATTTCGACAAATTCCATGCCGATGCTGTTCTTGCGGGTTGGGAAGGGCAGGCTGGCGGGTGCGACCTGGCTCGGCGTACACCCCGGGACGGATTCCGCTGCGCTCGTTTTCCCGGAATCATGGCGGGTGCCCACGCTGGAACAGGACACCAACAGGCCCGCGACACAGAAAAGCATACAGAAATACCCAGTCTTGCGTTTCATTCTCTTTCTCCATCCTGTCAAGTTCGGGAAACGGATTCTATTCTGTTCGAGTCCGGGAGTCATTCTTTGTGGATACCGTGGCCCCATTGCCAACGCAAAAATCGGCAAATGACGCCGCACGCCGCGCTTGATGCGCCTTGCATGGAAACTTTCGTGGCCGCCCGGGAGGCGCGTGGCCGGGATCGTTTCGCCCCCTGGCGGAACGGCATCGACGAGGCGCGGGACCGGTTGCTGCCCCGGCATCCGAACCGGAGCCATTATTGCGCGTGGGATCGTATAATCCCTCCCCCTTAACGCGTTTTCCCGAAACAAGACCATCATGCAGGAAAAATACGCTCCCGCCGAAATCGAACGCGCCGCCCAGGAACACTGGCGGGAAACCTCCGCCGATCGCGCCATCGAGGATGCCGGGGGAAAGCCCAAATATTATTGTCTTTCCATGTTTCCCTATCCTTCCGGGAAACTGCACATGGGGCATGTGCGCAACTACACCATCGGCGATGTGCTTTCGCGCTATCACCGCATGAAAGGCTTCAATGTGCTCCAGCCGATGGGGTGGGATGCGTTCGGCATGCCGGCGGAAAACGCCGCGCTGGCGAACGGCGTTGCTCCGGCGGATTGGACGGCCAGGAACATCGCCTACATGAAGAAGCAGTTGCAGTCCCTGGGTTTTTCCATCGACTGGGCGCGGGAATTCGCCACTTGCGCGCCGGAATATTACCGATGGGAACAGTGGCTTTTTACGCGGCTCTTCAGGAAAGGTCTGATCTACAAGAAACTCGGCACGGTGAACTGGGACCCGGTCGACCAGACGGTGCTGGCGAACGAGCAGGTGGTCGACGGGCGCGGCTGGCGCTCCGGCGCGCTGGTGGAAAAGCGCGAAATCCCCATGTATTACATGCGGATCACCGCCTACGCCGAGGAATTGCTCGCCGGCCTCGATACCCTCGCTGGCTGGCCGGAGCAGGTGCGGTTGATGCAAAGGAACTGGATCGGGAAAAGTATCGGCGTTCGCCTTGCTTTTCCCTACGAACTCGACGGCAAATCCGGAAAGCTCTGGGTGTTTACGACCCGCGCCGATACCCTCATGGGCGTCACTTTTGTTGCCGTTGCCGCCGAGCATCCGCTCGCGGCGGCGGCGGCCCGGAACAATCCCGGACTTGCGGCCTTCATCGAGGAATGCAAACAGGGGGGCGTTGCCGAAGCGGATCTTGCGACGATGGAAAAGAAAGGCATGCCCACCGGATTTTCCGTGCGCCATCCACTCACCAATGAGCCTGTGCCGGTCTGGGTTGGCAATTACGTGCTCATGAGCTATGGCGAAGGCGCGGTGATGGCTGTCCCGGCGCATGACGAACGCGACTTCGCCTTCGCGCAAAAATACGGCCTGCCGATCCGGCAGGTGATCGCGGTCAAGGGAGCGTCTTTCAGTCTCGAAAGCTGGCAGGCGTGGTACGCCGACAAGGATCGCGGCGTCTGCATCCATTCCGGCAAGTACGACGGACTTGATCGCGAGGGCGCCGTCGAAGCCATCGCCGCCGACCTCGCCGCGCGGGCGCTGGGCGAGAGGCAGATCCAGTTCCGGCTCCGGGACTGGGGCATTTCCCGCCAGCGCTACTGGGGGTGCCCGATTCCCATCGTGCATTGCGAAACCTGCGGCGATGTGCCCGTGCCCGACGAGGATTTGCCTGTCGTCCTGCCCGAAAACGTGGTAATCACCGGCGCCGGTTCGCCGCTTGCCAGAATGCCGGAGTTCCACGCCTGCGCCTGCCCGCGGTGCGGCAAGCCCGCCCGGCGCGAGACGGACACCATGGATACCTTCGTGGAATCTTCCTGGTACTTCCTGCGCTACGCTTGCCCGGACAACGACAGGGCCATGTTCGACGCGCGGGTGAACTACTGGTGCCAGAACGGTGTCGACCAGTACATCGGCGGTATCGAGCATGCCATCCTGCACCTGCTCTACGCCCGTTTCTTCACGAAGCTCCTTCGTGACACTGGCGAGGTGGACGGGGTGGGGATCGCGCTGGACGAGCCTTTCGGGAACCTGCTCACGCAGGGCATGGTCGTCGCGCCGACGTTTTATCGCGAGGACGGGGACGGCAGGAAGGAGTGGATCAATCCGGCGGATGTGGAAGTCAGGACCGACGCGCGCGGACGTCCCGCCGGCGCGGTCCTGAAAGCCGACGGCGGGCCGGTCATGATCGGCGGCATGGAAAAGATGTCCAAGTCCAGGAACAACGGCATCGAGCCGAAGACGCTGATCGAGCGCTACGGCGCCGACACTGTCCGGCTGTTCATGATGTTCGCCGCGCCGCCGGATCAGTCGCTGGAATGGTCGGATGCGGGCGTGGAAGGCGCCAGCCGTTTCCTGCGCCGCTTGTGGAGAACCGTCTTCGAACATGTCGGGAAAGGCTTGCCGGAAGGCGCGCTGCCCGAAACGTTGCCCGCCTCCCTGAAGGATCTGCGCCGCAAGCTGCACCAGACCATCGCCAGGGTGGGCGACGACTATGGTCGTCGCCGGCAATTCAACACCGCCGTCGCCGCCGTGATGGAACTCCTGAACGTTTATGACAGGACGGATTTGGACGCTCCCGCGGGCCGTGTCCTGGCGCAGGAAATCCTGGAGACCGTCACGCTCCTTCTTTTCCCCATCACGCCGCATATCGGGCAGGCGCTCTACGCCGAACTGAAACCCGGCGCGGACGCCGCCCGCGCCTCCTTCCCGGAAGCGGACGCGGCGGCGCTCGCGCAGGATACGATCGAATTCATGCTGCAGGTCGGTGGTAGATTGCGCGGCAGTTTCACGATTTCCGCCGACGCCGGCAGGGCCGCCATCGAGACCGCCGCACTGGCGACCGGGGTCGCGCAAAAATTCATGGCGGGCAAACCCGCGAAGAAAGTGGTCGTGGTGCCGGGGAAACTCGTGAATATCGTGGTGTGATGTGGTGTGACGCGTGCCGGGCGGGGGACGAAAGGCGGGGGCCATGCCGCCTTGCGGTTTGCCATGTCAGGATGGCTTGCGCGCGTAGCAGAGGATGACTTCGTAGGTGAGCGGGAGCCCCTGCGGGGTACGGAGGGTTTCGTAGGCGGCTTCCAGTTTTTCCCAGGCGGTTTTCCCCATGAGGCCGGGGTGGCGCTGGCCGGGGGCGATTTGATTCGCGCCGACCGATTTGATCGCCCGCATCAGGCTTTTCAGGTCCTTGTAATGCAGCACGCAGGGCTCGGCATGCAGGAGCGGATTTTCGAATCCCGCGCGCAGTGCCGCGACTTGCAGTGTTCCGGTAGTTGTGAAGGGCAGGGTGTGGCTGTAGTGATCGATGCTGGCGAAGGATTCCGCGAGTTCGCGGAAAGTGCCCGCGCCCGGAGTGGAAAGCGCCAGTGCGCCATTTGGCCAGAGCACCCGGTGGGCTTCCTTCAGGAGGATGTCCAGCGCGCACCATTGCGCGGTGAAGTTGCTCCAGTAGAGGCCGGCGACAGCATCCCGGAGCGGCAGGCGCTCCACGTCCCCGGCCAGGGCAAATTCCGGCCGCGCGATGCGGGAGAGCATGGCGGCGGAAAAATCCACAGCGATGCGGCGCGCGGCGGGAAAGCGCAGGGCCAGCATTTCCTGGGCGAATCCCGTGCCGCATCCGGCATCCAGGATGACCGCCGGGGCTAGTGTCGCGGGCAGGCCGGCGACAAGCCGGGTCGCAACCCAGCGTTGCACCTTGGCGGCATTGTCGTAACCGGGCGCGGCTTTTTCGAAGGATTGGCGCAGCCGCGCCTTGGCGGGGAGCAGGTTCATGGTGAGGCGCATTCTCGCAGAAAACGCGTGCATCCGGGAGTGGGCGCGGAATCGCAAAATGGCGCGTGCGCCTTGCCGGGCAACGCGATCAGGCGTGCGTGGGGCAGGTGGGTGGCCAGCCACGCTCCGGCGGCAAGAGGCATCAGGGGATCGTTTTCGCCGTGGATCAAGGTAACGGGACAGGCGACGCGCGCGAGACCGTCGCGCAGGTCGGCTTCGGCAAGCCAGCCAAGTCCTGCCATCAGCGCGGCGGGCGGCGGCGGGTCGGCGGTTTCCAGCAGGAAACGGGATGTGGTTTCCGCTTTTGTATCGCCCGCGCAGAACCGGCTGACAAATTGCGCGATAAGACGATTGCGCAGTTGCGGAACCCCGCTGGCACGTCGCAGGTTGCGGGAAAAGGCGCGCAATTCCGCCGGGGAAATCCCCCAGGGCCATTCCGGACGTTGCAGGAAACTGGGCGTGGCGCTGACCAGCGCGAGGCTTTGCACGCGTTCCGGCGCGTGGCGGGCGATGGCGAGCGCGAGCAACGCGCCCAGCGACCAGCCGCCCAGGTGAACGACTGGCGGCAGGCGGGCGAGGAGGGCGTCACGCGCTTCCGTGAAGTGCGTGGGCGTGTCCGCGCCGCCCGGCAGGTCCCACACCTGCCAGCGACAGGACATCGCCGTGTCTTCGGACAGGATGCGCGCGAGAGGCGCCTTGCCCAGTCCCCAACCGGGGAGGAACACGGCGGGAATCCCGGCGGCGCGAACCCTCATGGAGGCAGGTCCGCGTCCCGGAAGCTGGATGGGTCCTCGATGGGTTCCAGATGGGTCAGCACATGGGCGTGCGGAATGCGGCGGCGGATGTCGGCTTCGATATGTTCGACCTCGTCGTGGCCTTGTCGCACACTCCAGTCGCCGGGAACGAGGACGTGTACGGAAACGAAAGCCCGCGCGCCGGCCTGGCGGGTCAGGAGCGCGTGGAAGGCAATGCCTTTTGCGTGGTAGGGTTCCAGCGCGGCGGCGATGGCCTGCTGCTGTTCGGGGGGCAGGGAGGCATCCATGAGACCGGAAACGGAACGCCAGAAAAGTTCGCAGCCGGTTTTCAGGATGTGAATGGCAAGGCACAGGGCAAGGAGCGGATCCAGCCAGGGCCAGCCGGTGACATGCGTGACGGCGAGACCGGCGACAATGCCGCCGGAGGTGAACACATCGGTCATGAGATGGCGGGCGTCCGCTTCCAGGGTAATGGAATTGTGGCGGCGTCCGGCATCCAGGAGTACGCGGGCGACGCCAAGATTGACAAGCGCGGCGACGATGGAAACAGCCGCGCCCAGGCCCAGCGCTTCCAGCGGACGCGGATGCAGGAGGCGTCCGATCGCTGTGATGCCGATGCCGATGGAGGCCAGGTTGATGAGAAATCCCTCGAACCCGCTCGCGAAATATTCCGCCTTGCCATGACCATGGGCATGTCCGGCATCCGCTGGCCGTTGGGCCACGTGCAGCATCCAGAGCGCCATGACCGCTCCGGCAAGGTTGACCAGGGATTCCAGCGCGTCCGAGAGCAGCCCCACGGATCCCGTCGCCTGCCATGCCCATGTCTTGAGCAGGATGGTGACGATGGCGGCGGCAATGGAAAGCCAGGCATAGGGTTTCAGGTTGGGGCGCATGGGTCTGTTGATCCGGATCGGACGGGCATTCTAGCAAGTCCCGTGACCGGTGGATGGCGATTTTCCGGTCAGTGAAACAGGTCCCTCGCGCCATCCTTGTGATGCCGGACAATCCCGGGTGTCGAGCGCGGTATATATATGTTACGATCCGTCATTATTTGACAATGGCAAGGGGAGGACGGGGGCATGTGCTCCTGTCCTGGAGGATAAGGATGAAACTGTCGGAAAATGTGGTCGGGGTGTTGTTTGGCGTGTTTCTGGCGCAGCCGTTGCTGGCGGCGGGGTTTGTGTCGGATTGCCTGATTGAGCCCAACCAGAAGGTGGATTTGGGAAGTCCGGTGACGGGGTTGCTGGAGCAGGTGCTGGTTGGGCGCGCGGATCGGGTGAAGAAGGGGCAGGTGCTGGCCCGGCTGGAATCGCGGGCGGAAACGGCGGCGACGGAACTGGCGCGGTTCAGGTCGGTACAGACAGGGCCGATCAATATGGCGGAGAACAAGGTTCGGTTCTCGCAGAAGAAATTTGATCGCAGGCAGGCAATGGCGCGCGAGAAGCTCATGTCGGCGCAGGAAAGGGATGATGCCGAGGCGGAGTTGCGATTGGCGCAGGCCGAGCTGAAGGTGGCGACGGAGAATCGCCAGATCGCCAGACTGGAGCATCGGCAACAGAGCGGTCAGCTTGGTTTGCGGGTGCTCCGCAGTCCGTTTGATGGCGTGGTGGTGGAGCAACTGGCCCATCCGGGAGAAGTCGTGGAGCCGGGGGCGGGCAAGGGCGTGATCCTGCGGCTCGCGCAGTTGGACCCTTTGCGTTTACGGATGGTGTTGCCCAAGAGTTTGTTCGGCAAGGTCGCGCCGCAAATGACAGTGGAAATCCTGCCGGAGATTCCGGCAAATGGGCGCTATGTCGCAAGGGTGCGGTCGGTGGATCGATTGGTGGACGCGGCAAGCGGCGCCTTTGTCGTGATGCTGGAACTGCCCAATCCGAAATTGCAGATACCGGCGGGCGTCATGTGCAAGGCGCGGTTTCCGGAGGGAACGGCGGCGGTGAAGGGGCCAGCGGCGAAGTCTCCCGCTGTGTCGGGCAAATAACGTCTGTGTGAAGTACATGTAGAAAAGGAATGGTCATGCGTAAATTTCCAGGGACAAAGAAGCGGCGGAACGCGAAAGCGCGGTCGAATATCCATTTCGAGCCGATCGAACCCCGGCTGTTGTTGTCCGGTGAGGTTAACCCGACGGCGATGATGGTGGAAGGCGAGATTTCCGCGCCGGGGGAGAAGGATCAGTTTGAATTCGTCGTGGAGGAAACGCGCCGTGTGGTGTTTGACAGTCTTACGAACCGTAGTGACCTGAACTGGACGCTGGAAGGGCCTTCGGGGCAGATCAGCAGCAGCAGTTTCTACAGTAATGGAAGTATTTCCTCCGTCTTTGAATTGACGGAGGGAAATTACCGCGTCACAGTGGATGGAAAAGACGATGCCGTGGGTGAATATTCCATGCGCGTGATCGATGCCAACGCGGCGGTGGATTTGATCCCCGGCGAGGAGGTACAGGGTACGCTGGAGGCGGGTGGGTCAGCAGCGGTTTATCGTTTTGCGGCAACGGCGGGTGAGCAGTTCTATTTCAAACCGGGAGGAGTCAGTGGGGGATACTACGCTTCCAGTGCTCGTTGGCACCTGATTGATCCCTATGGGCGAACGGAGGGCAATGATTTTGCCCTGAGTTCAACACGGGATACCTTCTCGGTGCAACGTTCTGGCGAATATCTGCTGGTTGTGGATGGTTATTTGTACAATACATCGCCGGTCAATTACCGCTTTACGTTAAGTCCGGTGGTCGACAGCACGAAGTCCCTGACGTTGGATGAAGTCACGAGCGCGACGATTGCGCAGGTTGGGCAGGTGGCGAAATTTCGCTTTCAACTGACGGAGGCAACGCCTGTGCTGTTCGAGCGGTTGGGGGATACGAATTTTTATTGGTCGCTCAATGGTCCGGATGGTCTCAAGGTCTCCCGGATGTCTGCCGATAGCGGGGCGTCAAGTTATGGTGGCGGCAGTTTGGGGTGGTTGTTGCTGGCGGCGGGGGATTATGAACTGACGATAGACCCGCATGCGCTTGACGCTACAGGAGCCTGGCCGTTCCGGCTGTTGACCAGAGCGTCCGCGCAAACACTGGAGACGGGGGCGCTCACAACGGCGACACTGGGCGCCTCAAGGGGAACCACGCTGTATCGGCTGGATTTGACGGAAGGCGACAGGTTTCGAATCGACGGGCGTTCCCTGACGGGAGGCGCGCTCACCTGGCGTCTTCTGGATCGCTATGGTGTCCAGATTGACAGTAGTGCGTTGCTGACGCCGCGTGATCCCTTTTTGGTTGATGTCAGTGGCGAATATTGGCTGGTGCTGGAGGGATCGGCAAGCAACGCGATTGGCGCAACACTCGACTATTCGTTTGCCGTCAGCAAGATGACCGATGTTGCCGCGACGTTGGCGGTTGGCGACAGGGTGACGGGATGTGTCGAAGCGCTTGGGCAGTCTGTGATCTACAGTTTTGAATTGGCGGCAGCGACGCAATTGGCGTTTGACGCGCAAACCAATCGTTCCGATTTGACATGGTCGTTGATGGGGCCGCGCGGTGTTGAAATCACGAAGCGCCGTTTTGATCAAAGCGACGCGAGCATTTTGAGTGTGTTGGGTTTGTTGCCGCCTGGTCAATATCGACTCGCTGTGCAGGGAAGCGGTGTTACGACGGGGGATTATGCCTTTCGTCTCATCGATCTGGCGACGGCGCCGATACTTGCCCTGGATACCGCCTTGTCCGGCGTCTTGGCTCCGGGAAACTCGACGCAAGCCTGGCGTTTCGAGGTCGCGGCGGGCGACAAGGTGGCGTTCCAGTCAAATGAGGTGACTGGCGGTAACGCGACCTGGCGTTTGATTGATCGTTTTGGGCGTGATGTGCTCGGCGCGAACAGTCTGGCGACCAACCAGGAGGCGGCAACCCTGGTGACGGGCGGCGTTTACACCCTGCTTGTCGAAGGCCATCCAGATGCTGTGGAGACGATTACGTTCAATGTGCAACTCAACGCGGCAGGCAATGAGGCGCCTGTGCCATTGCCCGAAGGCGATCCCCTGAATTTGGGGGTGGTTGTATCAGGCGAAACATCGGGTACAGAAAAGAAGGTCTGGAATTTCACGCTGGCGACAGACAGCATGCTGGTCATGGATCAGTTGCTCGATAGCACTAGTTATTTGACGCGATGGTCGTTGTCCGGGCCACGTGGCGTGGAGGTGAATCGACGGTATCTGGATTACAGCGATGCTAACTACAATTATCCAGTTCTGGACCTTCCGGCGGGCGATTATGCCTTGACCATTGAAAACGGCGCGTATGCTTTCCGTTTGCTGGATGCGACGGAATTTCCGTATCTTGCGCTGGGGCAGCAAGATACGGTGGTGCGTTCTCCAGGGAACTCCACCTTGGGTTTTCGTTTTGACGGAACGAAAAACGAAACGCTGGTGCTGAACTGGAGTGATAGCAGCAGCCGTTCAATGTGGACGTTGGTAGACCCTTATGGCCGCAAGGTTTCATCGTTCACTGGCAACGATGTTGGCACGAGTTGGACGCTTCCTGTCACCGGGACTTATGTCCTGTTGAATGAAAGCTACTACAACTATAGTACGAGCACCAACGTCAGTTTCAGGCTGGGTGCACAGGAGCACAGCGTTTGTCCGCTGGTGTTCAACGAACAGGTTGAAGGGACATTTGAGGGCGCGCAGGGTCTGGCGGAATACCAATTCACCCTTGAGGAGCGCGCCACCATTGTTTTTGACGCCTTGACCGCAGGGAATGTGCAATGGATGCTCAAAAAGACGAAGGGCGGGACCACGGTTCAGGGCTGGACATCCCTGGACACATCTACGTATCCCCACACCCTGTCGCCAGGGCAGTATTCCCTGTTTGTGCGCGGTTCGCGGGATGCTGCGGCGACCTACAAATTCCAGGTATTGAACCGTGAAGCCGCGACCAATCTTGTTCCGGGCACGGCAGTCAATGACAGTTTCCCTGTGGGGGAGGCCCATCTTTATCGATTCAACGCGACGGCGGGGGAAAGGTTCTATTTCGACGGGCAGGCCAGTAGTTCCTACAATCACTGGCGATTGCTCGACCCCTATGATCGCACAATTATTGTTAGCAATTACATGAGTTCAGATTATCCGGATATTGCTTTGGAGACAACCGGTGAATACCTTCTATTGGCCTATAACTATAACAGTTACGCGCAGGGCGAGGCGCTGACAGCGCGTTTCAATTTGGTTTCACGCCGGAACTCGACTGAAACACTCACGCTCAATGAAGAAACCAGTGGAAAATTTGAACAGCCTGGCGCCGTGAAATACAACTTTACCCTGTCGGCGCCGACGCAAATCCTGGTGGAAGGGTTGGCTGGATCAGGAATCACCTGGCGTCTCGATGGGCCGCGCGGCAATGAAGCCAATGGGGTTGCCCTGGATGGCGACACGCCTCTCTTTGGCCTGCCCGCTGGAAATTACGCGCTGACGTTGACATCAAACAGCCTGGATTCCATTCCCTTTTGTTTGCGCGTTACCGACATGTCCGCCGTGCCGGCGCTCGAGGTGGATGCCGAAACGATATTGAGTCGCGCGCCGGATGAGTATTTCAACGCGTATCGCCGCGTTGAATCGACGGGGATGGAACAAGTGCTGCTGGAGAGTCTGGAGAGCGCGTCCCCGGCACGCTGGGAACTCTACGATGCCTCGGGAAAACTTCGCGCGGAAGGCAACACCCACGCAAATACCCTGTTGCCCAACCTGGCGGCCGGAAGATATTTCCTTGTCCTGGACGGCGCGACATCGTGGCGTGTCGCCCTGCGCAAGGCCACACGCAAGGATGCGCCGCTTGCGCTTTCCAGCCTGGTGAGCGATCGCCTGGATCGGCCCGGGCAGGAAAACCATTACACCTTTGCCGTAACCGGACCGACGCCCCTGCTTTTTGAGGGCCTGACTTCGGGGAACGCCCTGCGCTGGGAATTGAGCGGGCCAAACGGCGTGGTGCGGGACGCGAGTGGTTTTTTCGACATGAATGGCGCGTCGATACGCCTGGACGCCGCGGGGACTTATGTGCTGCGGGTATTTTCGGCAAGTCATGTCGCCGCCGATTTCGGTTTTCGTCTGCTGGATTTGAGCGCGCTACCGGCAGTGCCCCTGGCAGGCAGGCAAAGCGTCATCCTGGACGCCGGGCGGCGTACACAGGTCTTTGCCTTTGACAGCGTGCCCTGGGATGTTTTCAACTATCGGTTCAACACGATTTCCGAAAACGCGCCTTCCGCCAGCCTTTACCTGCTGGACGCCGAAGGCAGGATTTTGAAGACAGGGGATGCTCGCTACGACAACAGCAAGGATTTGGGGGCGATGGCGGGGCGCCATTACCTGGTGCTCCAGGCGAATGCGGGCGCGACATCCGGTGTCATCCTGGATTTCACGGCGCAATGGATCCAGGACCAGTTGCGTGAACTGGCGATTGGCGAGAATGTCCAGGGCTATCTCGGTTCCGGGGTGCTTGAAGACACCTGGCGTTTTGGCCTCTCGACGGACCAGCGTCTGGTGCTGAACGGGTTTCCGTCGAATGATCTGTTTGCATGGGAATTGATGGACGATACGGGGCGGATATTCATCTACAGTGCGCTCTGGAAGGGGGCGCCCGCGCTTTTGGATTTGAAGGCGGGGAATTATCGAATTGTCATTCGTGGCAGGGCGGGAGATGATACCTCCGTGCCTGGGCGTTATGGGTTCCAGCTTGTGGATGTGTCGACGGCCGGGATGTTGACAACGGGTGTGGCGGCCTCGGGAGTGCTGCCTGCTCCGGCGGGTGCGGATGTCTATCGATTCCGCGCGCAGGCGAATGAATCTTGGTACGTGGGTGGACAGGGCTGCGCCGTTACTGTGTTCGATCCACGCGGTGAAATTGTGCGGGAGGTGTTCCAGGGCAGCGTGTTTTTTGATTCCGGCGCGCTTTCCGGAGACTATCTGGTGGTGGTCAGTTCCAGTTCGCTCCTGACGGATGACCTGGCCTATACGGTTACGGTAGCCCATGCGGTTGAATATGTCGAGAGAATCACCATTGGTGACATTCTTGTCGATGAAATCGCGGCGCCATATGAGGCGCGTAGCCATCGCTTCAGTTTGGCAACGGCGACAAGGTTATGGATTGTTCCAGGCAAGGGGAATGACGGCATGCGCTGGCGCGTTGTTCCTGTCGGCACACGCCTGGGCCAGCAAGGATATTGGCGGTCCTGGAACAGCAATGATATCCAGTCGCAGTGGCTGGAGGCGGGCGATTATGTGCTTGCGGTGGCGTGTGACAATCCGGAGGGCGGCGCCTACCAGATTCAATTGCTGGA
>JAISME010000006.1 GCA_031276915.1 Zoogloeaceae bacterium | reverse complement strand
GGATTTCCATGCCAACTCCTCTTTCAAAGCGCCACGGCGCAAGCCCGAAAAACGAGACGCGGCGGGCAGGCGCGGACGGCGGCGGTCAAGCAGGGGGGAACGCGCGTCAATTCCCGTTTCTGTCCTTGTTCCCGGCACGCACCATCACACCGGCGGCGCTGCCGATGGCCCGCGCGGGGCCGTTTTCGGCCTCCAGCGGAATTTCCCCGCCGGGGAAAACGTAGGGAGGAAACGCCGTGCCGATCTCGCGCCAGACCGGATCGGGCGCGTTGGCCGAGGGCAGCCACCACCAGCGCCAGCGTAATGGGCGTTGTATATCCACGGCTTCCCGAATGCCGAAAAACACGGCATCCGGGTACGGCCCGCTGTCTCCCAGGGGCGCGAACAGGCGAATGTTGGCGTGGAACTGCTCCGGGAATGCTCCTCCTGGCAGGGGAAGCGTTCGCCATGTGGAACCGTCCGGGCTGGAGATTTCCAGTTTGTCGAGCCCCGCTTTCACGACCTGACCACTGGCGAGGATGGCGACGCAGTCCATCTCGTTACGCCTGTTGTTTTCCGGTCTTGCCCTTGGCCTCATGCCGGGGTCACGATACGGACAGCTTGTCTGGGAAGGTGACGAGAGATACCAGATTTTTCGAACCGGATCGTATATCTCGTGACGGTTGGCATACCCATATGACCCCCAACCGATGTACTCGACCGGGCAATCGGCACAATTGCCCGGTCGACGGGCGATGGTTTCGGACTTGGCCCCGCCGCCCGCGACGATCACTCTGCCATCGGTCAATACCCGCCCGATGAAATCCAGGCGTTTTCTTGGCAGGCGCGGCCCTTCAGTGACGCGTCCTGAATCCGCGTCCACCCAATGCACGGAAGCGTCCCCGCTGATGAGCCAGGCGCGTTGCCCGTCCGCGCCCACGAGCCGGGAATCGTCGATCTTGTTGGAATGCCGGTTGTTTTCGTCTTCCACATGCGCCAGCGGGGTGGCGTCAAGAAGCCGGTAGTCTTGTGTCTCCAGGTCAAGGAGGGCGAGTTGCCCCTCTGCATGAATCAGCGCCCGCCGTCCATCCATCCACGCAACTTCGGCCCAGGGAGCATCAAAAGGCAATGCGGGTGGGTTTTTCATCTGACCGCTGGCATCTTCCCGCAGTTCGGCCAGACGCGTCACTTCCTGCTTTACTTGGCCCCAATGCGCGTGTGTCAGTGTGCCGCCAACGGCCAACAGACGGTCCCCCCGCAAGGACAGCCCGCCATCTTCCGTGATTTGCCAAGTACCGGAAAGCGAGAAGGCGGGATTTGTCGTCCATGTCATCATCACACTGCTTCCCGGACTGCGGCGCCCCCAACCTTCATCATACCCGCGGGCATGGGCGCCGGAGACCACGCCCACGCTCCGTCCCGGAAGAGGCATCAGCGCGCCGCCGCGACGCTCGATGCTCATTTGCGCGGCGACGCGTACTGCCTTCTCCCCCGGTTTCCAGGCCAGCACCACGGGGAAAAATCCCGCGCCCAACAGCACCGCGCCTTCCTCGGCTACCCATACCGCCTGATGTTCCAGCATGGGCGCGGGCAGATCGGGGCCGCGCTGCCAGACACGCTGTTCGGGATCCCAGAACTCCGAAGTCGTGGGCGGATGGTTTTCCCCAGTGACCCAAAAGCTGCCATCGGGCAAGCGAGCCAAGGCCGGATTTCTAGCTTGATGACTTCCCCCGGTAGCCCAGACACGACCATCGGGCAGGCGGATCAGGGCCGGGCGGTCACGCGGGATGAGCATGGCGGGAAGCTCATGCCAGATTCTGGCGGCGGGTTCATACAGCAGCGTGGCTTTGTGGTATTCGCTCCCCGTGACCAGCACCTGCCCGTTACCAATGTGCAGGGCGCTGAAGTCGTCAAAACTTCCCCATGAAGTGAATGCCGTACCCAACTTCACCGGCAGAGGCGGTAATTCCTCGCTGTGGATCGCGCCCTTGTCGTCCAGCCAAACGCGATCCACTTTCAAGTTGCTGGAAAAATCCTGGAAATTTTCAGCATAGCCACCAAGCGCCATCACGCTGTCGTCCGGCAGAGCGACGACCTGGACCGCATCGCGTGGCGCGGTCAGCTTACCGGAGACGATCTTGCCGTCGGACCGGATCAGGTGAATGGAAGGGCCGACCAGCCATACGCCGGATCGAGTCGCAATGCTGGCATAGCGAGCAAGATTTTTGCGCTGCCATGTTTCGATGCGGATGGGTAAACGGGTGTGGCTGCTGCGCTCTGGCTGGGCAGGGAAAATGCGCCACAAACGGATTTCACGGTCTGAGTTTGCCTGAAACAACAGGGCGCTGCCGTCGCCGACAGCAAGCGGCGGAGCGAATTGTCCCTTGATCTGCAATTCCATATTCGTGCGGGTCTCGCCGGGCAGCGGCGGCGGATGCGATGGTTCTTTGGCGGCAAAGACGGCGGGCGCGGCGAGGGAGAGCCACAGGAAAAGGAAAAGGAAAGACCGGATTGCCATGTTCAGCACCCCGCGGCGTCATCAATGGGAAGATAGGAAAAGCTCCCCGCCAACCCCACGATTTCACCGGGCTTGGCGAGTGAGGACAAAAACAGCGCAAAATCCGGCCCCTGACCGCAGTTGCCGTCGCCATTGGAAAAGCCGTAGGAAAATCGCACGATGAAATCAGGCTTGCCGTCGCGGTCCAGATCGCCGATCCAGGATACGTACCGCTCCAGCGCGATAGGGTATTCTCCGGCGGGAAAGAATCCCAGGGTTTGCCGCTTTCCGTCCAGTATCAGTTCCAGCGCCACGGATCCGTAACCCTGCGCGGTTGGCACGAAGCGCAGGAGACGGCCATCGGCCAGCGCAAGCTCGCCTTCCATCGTCCCCGGTGTCCGCGTGGAGCGGGCAATCCGCCATGTTTCAACCGCGCCCGCCTCGAAAACCAGCGTGTCCGCCGGGGCGCGGAAGGGTTTGAAGAACAGCAGGCTTCCATCAGGCGCGGGGGTAAAACGCAGCCTCTGACCGGGCACGTCCGGCTCGTCATGCTGGGGATGCGGATGGGCGGCAACATCCAGCCGCGCCGGGAGCAATTGGCAAGTCCTGCCGTCGTCGCCGCAGGCCAGGCTCCACCAGCCGTCGCCGGAACGATATTCCAGACCGGGGAAATACAGTGTTCCGTCGAGTTCATCGTCAACGTCCCCGTAGTCCGGCGGCAAAATTACGATTGGTCCGGATGACTTGTTGGCGTAAGTATCCGCTTCCCGCGTTGCCTCTTGCGCCCAAACACCGGAAAACGCCAGCCCCGCCAACAGAGCAGCCGCGCATCTTGCCAGAATTTTCATGGTTTCCCGCTTTTCGGAATTGAACCGGGAGATTATATGTCGCATCCCGGAACCCGTTCATTGGCTTTTCCCGCATTCCCGCATTCCCGAAACCGCGCGGACGACGAGGAAGAAATACGTGTCAAGACCCGCCTGATCATAAACCGGCACGAATCGGATGCTATCAGGTTTTTTGAGCATCCATTCTTCGATGGCTTGCACGGGAGTACGGTGCTCCAGGGCACGTTGAGGGATGTGGTGGTTGTAAGCCGCCAGATAGCGCATGAGAGTGGTTTCCAGTTCCTTTGCGGAGGCGAAGCGGGTTTGCTG
>JAISME010000048.1 GCA_031276915.1 Zoogloeaceae bacterium | reverse complement strand
GAGGAATCCCTGTTGTCTTTTGCATCATTCATCCACCTGGCGATCCGGGATACTGTGAAGGCTTGCAAGGATGGGCATTTGACATTCAGGAAGGTAAATCACTGGTGGGCAAGGGAAGGAAACAGTTACAGGGAAAGGAAAGTTTTCAGGGAATGGAAAATCTTTGCGGTCATGATCCGAGAGCTTGCTGATAGCATCGAATATTGCAAAACATCATTTGACAAGGGAGAAGTCGTTTCCGCTTTCATGCGGGCAACGCATTCAATTTTTCTGGCGGTTCAGCTTCACGACCTGTTGAGAATCAACGAGCAGAACAGCCCGGAATCAAAGGAATTGATAGAACAAGTTTCCCCTAAAATTTTCTCTGAACATATGAAGAAAGCGATAAACGCAAAACATGACCAACCCGGCGGCAGTCGTGAAATCCGAGCAAAAATCCGGGAGATATGGGCTACCGGGAAATATCCGAGCCGGGACAAATGTGCAGAGAATGTATGCGGTAAATTTAAACTATCCTATCGCACTACCCGAAACGCATTAAAAGGAACGCCAAACCCTGATCCGTGGCCTGCGAAAAGCGCCAAAAAATAAACTTATATTACCTGCCCTCTACATGTAGGCCGCCCCCCTCTACATGTAGATGGGCTTCCGCGCTCCAGCCCAATGTAGAAAATTCGTATCCGTCCGCTGCGGACTTCGCAGCATTTACATGGAAGGATACGAATCATGCAACATCATCAATTGCCGGAAACCGGCTTCCTGCGCGTGGCGCAGATCATTGGCAAAAATGGCAATACGCCAATTATCCCGGTAAGCGCCAGCACCTGGTGGCTTGGCGTCAAGATTGGTCGATACCCAAAGCCGGTCAAGTTGGGAGAACGAATCACGGCTTGGAAGGTTGAAGACATCCGCGCCCTGATTAAAGGTGCGCAATCATGAGCGCCGCCAATATCAATCACTTGGGGCGGCGGCTGGCGCATTGTGTCGATATTGCGCGTGAAGTCGAGGAAGCCCGTGAGACCGACCCGGCGGATTTTGGTTCGCTGGTGCTGGCGGCGGCGATTCTGGACAAGATTCTTGACAAGGACGTGAGCCACAATCTTCCCGGATACGCGGCAGATTTAATGCTGGCGGCAAAACTGGTCTGCAATTGCCAAGAAGCCATTTACAGCAGCCGCAGCATGGAACGCCTGTCGGATTGCATTTCGCGCTTTGAGGAAGCCATGCCACTGAATCCCGATGGTGAAATCCTGACCACGGGCAAACGCGCCGTTTGGATCAATGAAGACGGGGTATTGGTTGAACCCCCTCCGATTGTCTTTGAAGACGAGGAGAATTGACCATGACCCCAAAGAAAAAGCCGCCTGTGTCAGAGGCGGCCTTGAAGCAAATTCCAGAAGCCAATTCTACCCGAAAAAAGGAATGGATTGTCACGCTTGCCGTTTGGGGAATCATCCCTGCGAATCTGGCGCAATGGCTTTTGTCGGGGAGATTGCGCCATGAATAACGCTATCGACCAATTCCGGGATGCGCTGGTAGGGCGCGGCATTATTCCTCCTGACCAGATCATCGCAGACGGAGAGCTTCACCGTTGCGACGTGGAAGGCAAGCATGGCAAGGGGGATGCTGCCTATCTGTTGCATCTGGACGGCATTCCTGCTGGCGGATTCGAGAATCACCGGGACGGCCTGGAATGGGAAAACTGGCGGGCGGACACAGGGCGAACGCTGACGCCCGACGAAGAAGCCGCGCATCGGGCGCGTATCAAGGCTGCGCAAGAAAAACGCCAAGCCGATGGAGCACTGCGCCGGGAAAAGGCACAAGAGGAGGCGGCGCGAATCTGGAAAGCGGCAAAACCTTGCGCGGAACACGCCTACCTAACCCAAAAGGGCATTGCCGCCAACGGGGCGCGTCTGCACGAAGGCCGCCTTGTCCTGCCCCTGCGGGATACGTCTGGCGTACTGCATTCCCTTCAAACCATCGGCGCGGACGGCGGGAAACTGTTTTTGCCCGGCGGCAAGAAGCAGGGATGCTATTTCGCCATTGGCAAACCCGGCGGCATTCTGTGCATTGCTGAAGGATTCGCCACGGGCGCAAGCATCCATGAGACAACCGGGTACGCCGTGGCGGTCGCCTTCGACGCCGGGAACCTGAAGCCGATCGCGCAAGCCTTGCGGGAAAAATTGCCCAATGTGCGGATTGTCCTGTGCGCAGACGACGATTGGAAGAAAGGCGGCAATCTCGGCCTGACCAAGGCGCGAGAGGCGGCGCAAGCCGTGGGCGGCAAGGTGGCAGTCCCGGTTTTCGGGGAAGGCCGTGCGGACAATGACACGGACTTCAACGACATGGCGGCGAAACATGGCGCGGATGCTGTCAGGGAAGCAATCGATGCAGCATTGACGGATGAACCGGCGGCAAGCGAAGAAGGCAAAATGCCAGCCAAGCCGGATGCTCCCGCCAGCAAAACGCCACGATTCAGGATCGACGCAAAAGGCGTTTTCTTCGTTGAGGATGGCAATTCGTACTGGATATGCTCCCCCCTTCACGTTGTCGCCATGACGCGGGACGCGAAAAGCAACGCATGGGGGCGGCTCTTGCGCTGGAAGGATCGGGATGGCGTATCTCACCAGTGGGCAATGCCGCTGGAACACTTGCGAGGCGATGGCGCGGAAGTCTGGCGGGAACTCTTGCACCAAGGCTTGGTGATTGCGCCGGGGCGAAGGGCAAGGGAACGGCTGGCGGACTACCTGCAAACCTGGCCGGTCAAGGATCGGGCGCGATGCGTGGATCGGCTTGGCTGGCATGGCGCGGTCTATGTGACGCCGACGGAAACGATTGGCGCGGATGAACTTGTCGTTTTCCAGAATACCCAGAGCATTGAGCCTGCCCTTCTGGTATCCGGCACAGTGGAGGAATGGCGGGATTCTGTGGCGGCGCGGGGGGCGGGGAATTCCCGGCTGGTATTCGCATTGTCTGCGGGCTTCGCTGGGGCGCTGGTGCATCTGGTTGGGGAGGATTCCGGCGGCTTTCATCTGCGCGGCGAATCATCATCCGGCAAAAGCACGGCGCTGAAACTGGCGGCTTCTGTCTGGGGCAACCCGGATGTCTATCCGCGCCTGTGGCGGGCAACGGCAAACGGCCTTGAAGGGCTGGCGGCCTTGCACAATGACGGGCTTCTGATTCTGGATGAATTATCGCAAATCGACCCCAGAGAGGCGGGGGAAGCGGCCTACATGCTGGCGAACGGGCAGGGAAAGAGCCGGGCGAATCGAACTGGCGCGGCGCGGCAATCCGCCAGATGGCGTCTGCTGTTCATTTCCGCCGGGGAAGTGCCGCTTTCAACCCTGATGGCGCAGGCGGGCAAATGCGCCAACGCCGGGCAGGAAATCCGCATGGCGGACATTGAATCGGACGCTGGCGCGGGTATGGGCGCGTTTGAAAATCTCCACGATTCCCCGAATTCGGCGGCCTTTGCGCAAACCCTGAAAGACGCCACCATGAAACAGCATGGGGCAGTGGGCATGGCCTGGTTGCGGTGCATCGTGAAAGACGCGGCGGCTTTGCCGGAAATGCTGAATGCCGGGATTCGGGACTTTGTGAAGGAAGTCATACCCGCCAACACCAGCGGGCAAGTCATGCGGGTTGCAAGACGTTTTGCCCTGGTTGCAGCGGCGGGCGAACTGGCAACCCATTACGGCCTGACCGGATGGCAGGAAGACGAGGCGGACGCGGCAGTGAAGAAATGCTTTACGGCATGGCTGGAAGGTTTTGGCGGCGCGGGCAACAAGGAAGAGCGGGCGATGCTTTCGCAAGTCAGGGCATTCTTCGAGGCGCACGGGGCGAGCCGGTTTGAAAGCATGGACGCGATCCATGAACAACGCATCATCAATCGGGCGGGATTCTTTCGGAGCGGTGCAGATGGCAAGCTGGAATTTCTGGTTTTGCCGGAAGCCTTCAAGCGGGAAGTTTGCCAAGGGCTGGACAGCAAGACAGCAACCAAGACGCTCGTGCAGGCGGGATGGATTGAGCCGGGCAAGGACGGGAAGTTTTCCCGAAACATCCGCGTCCCTGGATTGAATGTGATGCGGTGCTATGTCTTCACGGGGCGCGTGTGGGAGGGCGAAGCATGAAGTGGGATTTTTCAATGTTGAAAAAAACAGGTGGAACAGGTGGAACAGGTGGAACAACCAGTAACGGCGCGGCTTTCGCTGTTCCACCTGCCCCAAAAACTGGTGGAACAAGGTGTAACAAACCGCCAGCAAACCAAGCCGGGGCAGATGAAGTGTTCCACCTGTTCCACCTGCCCCCTGCACGAGGTGGAACGCTGGAACCCGCATGGATAGGGCTTGTTCCACCTGTTCCACCTGTTCCACCTGAAAAAACGAATGTTTGCAACGCGCAGGCGGAATCCGACGAAAAAGAGGAAACGGTGATCCGGGCATGGCTGGCGATGATTGAGGAAACTGACCCGGCGATCATTGCCGAAGTGATGAGCCGATGCCGGGAAGATTCAGATGCGCGGGCGTATTTTGTTGGGCGGGCGACCAAGGTACGAGAAAAAGTACGAGGCAAAACTATCGAGGAACGGGCGGCGATCATGGAGTTTGACGGCGGACTGTCCCGTCTGGAAGCGGAACACGCCGCCGTCCTGGATGCGGGGGAAGCACCTTGCAAGGTATGCGCTCATTTCCACCGTCCCGGATTGTCAAATGGTTACTGCCACATGGATGTTCGTCCAGACCTGCCCCCCGCCTATGGCGAAAATCACCCCCTGCGCCAGTTGCCCGACGATCTGGGCGCAGACTGCAAGGCGTTCCGGCTGTCCTGCTTCGACAGGCGGGATTCATTTTCCAAATGATTTCGGTGAATCATGGGCGGATTTGGTAGCGGCAGACACGGCGGCAGGGAGACAACGAAGGACAGGTACGCCCTGGACATCCGGCGCTTGCGGTGGGAAAGTCCGCTGACGCCGGGAACGACATACATCATCCTCGAACACCAGACACGCGTCCGGCAAGGCCAGTGGGAATCCCGGCGCGATATGGTGTCGCTGGATTGGACGGATTGTCACCTGGGCGGACGGCGGGCATGGTTCATCTGTCCGCTATGCGGACGGCGGGTAGCAATGCTCTATTGTGGTCATGTCTTCGCTTGCCGAGGCTGCCATGATTTGCGCCATGAGAGTCAGCGGGAAAATGAGGAAGTTCGCGCTTTCCGCCGGGCGGACAATCTCCGTCGCAAGATGGGCTGGATACCGGGGATTGCCCATGGTTTCGGCTCCAAGCCCAAGGGCATGCACTGGCGCACCTTCGCGCGACTGGCAAGCCAATACAGCATCCATGTCTGTTCAGCACTTGCCCACGCGGAGGAAGCCATGGCGCGGGCAAGGAAAACCCTGGGGCGAATTGGTGGTCAGAATTGACTGCCACAAGCAAGAAGCCCCGGGATGTCCTGCAAGGTATTCCGGCTGTCCTTGCTTCATGAAGAGGCATAAAGCATTTTTGGAAATGAATGTAGATGCTTTAAGCATTTAAGGTAAGCCAAAGTATCCAGTTCGGTATCCAAAATTTGGCGGGTTAAAAGTTTGGATGCTTTGGCTACCGGCTGGTTTCCAAGGTTTCCAAAAAAGTTTCCAAAATTTGGCGGTCAAAGCGGTAGTCAGGTTTGAGTGGTTTCGGAACGGCAATCGTCCAACAAAGACCGGGGGTGTTCAGGGGTAGCGCGCATTGGATGTTGGTAATTTTGTTGGTAACTTGGAAATAACGAAAAATAAAACCCAGTAACAGCACGCATTTCAGTGATTTGTTCGATAGTCTTTTGGCCAAAGCAGTCCGACAAAGGCCGGAAACCCAAGTGAATTCAAGGGTTCTGGCCTTTTTATTTGTCCGCTGGCATGCAACGCGGTATGTCGGTGTCAGTGATTCTTGTGGATACACATGTTGGCGTTTGCCATGTCAACACGAGACAGGCCCTTGCAACCCGTCGGAGCGCACTGGCGGCTTCGTGTTCATTCGCCGATGTGGACAACGCCAAACATTTCCGGATTTTTTCGATGATCTTATTGGTCATTGGTTTTTCTCTACTGTGATTTCATTCAGTGTTTCAATGATCTTTTCAAGATCATGTGCCGCAAATTCTGGAATACCCTCCCCTTTCAAAAATCCGCTCACCAAACTTTTCGCCTTGTCCAGTTCTCTCGCCTTGATCCACAGGGAAACTACGCGGATAGCTGTAATTCCCCTGGTTCTCCTTTTGCCTCTTTCGAGAACATGCAAAGCCTTCTGTTTCAGTTGTCCTGCATTGCTCCCAGAAGAGGCGAAAAGGCGGAATTTTGAAAAAAGACATGGAGATCCTCCGCGTCCGGTTGGAAATAGCCGAAGCATTGACACAGGTACGGCGAAATACGGGAGCAAATCATTGAAGCGGTCGATCCGGAAGTAGCAAATCAGTGGCCAAAGGACACAAGGTCGGGCTGTTGCACAGGCAGCATGGTTGCTGAAAAAGAAGCAGCGCCCAAGTCCCAGGGTCATATCATTGAATTTTATTTTTGTATATTTATCATTGGGTTATGTGAATTCATACGAATGGCGCAAACCTTGCTTAGTCATGTTATGTACTTTTTTTTTTGCGTCCACGATTGACACGACACATGTTCCTTCCCTGGAAGGCCATTTCTGCATAATGAATACCACAGAACGAAAAAAATCTTCCTTTTCCCCGTGCGCATGCATTCGATCAAGCTTGCCGCGCTGCGCGTCGGTGGTTGGCGCACGACCCCCGATCGTGTTCGTCAATAATGTCAAAAGCCTGACCCCCCCCCCCCCCCCCCCCCACACCCACACACACACAATCCTGTTGTCATATTCTGGGCAATTGACGTTCCCGCGCCACGCAGCGCGGTAACACTCGATTCATCAACATCCCGTCGGATTCATCAATGCCGCAGTCAAAGCGGTAGCCGCGTCGGCCTGAGCGCGAAAGAGCTTCCCGCCAGCTTGGAAATCCAGATCCCTTGTCCTTTCCGGATTCTGCAAAGGCAAAGGGGCATCACGGTCATTCCACAACACCATTCGGCGATTCGATTCGCACCATCCGCACCAATAAACACACGCCACCCGAAAGAAAGCCAGGAATTCTGGCTGGGCGATTCGTGCGGGCGTTGGGAGGGCGACACGCTGGTGGATTTCTACGACGAACCTGGCTTGACCGCGCCGGGAATTTCCACGGCACGGATCTGCATGTGCTGGAGCGTTGGAAATTTCTCGACGCCAATACGCCAATCAAACAAAACAATAGTGTAACTGCCATCTCAATATCAAGGACCGTATCATGCGTTTGTCTCCACTGCCTCCCCTTCATTTCTCCCGCCGGAGAATGCTGACCCATGCGCTGGCGACGGCTTTGCTGGCTGCAGGCCTGCCGCTGCGCGCGGTGCAGGCCAAGGCCGCCGATCTCGCTGCCGTCACCCTGCGCATCTCCTCGTCGAAGGATGACGACGCCACTTTCTTCGCTGACGCGGGCGTCGCCGATACGCCCTACAAGGTACGCTACGTGCGGTTGAGGCAGGCTTCGCTCGGCTCCGAAGCGCTCAATGCCGGCAGCTACGACTTCGGCGCCCAGTCGAACATCTCCTCGGTCTTCCTGCCACCGCGCTCGCCGGTGAGGCTGGCCGGCTTCGTCGGCTTTGCGCCCGCCGCCTTCAAGGTGTACGTCCGGCGCGGCTCGGGCATCACCAGCACCGCCGCGATCAAGGGCAGGCGCATCGGCTACATGCGCGGCGGGCCGCTGCACCTGTTGCTGATCGAACTGCTCAAGCAGGAAAAGCTGACGCTGGACGAGGTACGGCCCATCGCCCTCAGCGCGCATGATTCGGCTTCCGCCTTCCTGGCTGGCGACCTGGACGTGGTGCTTGCCGGCATGTTCGCCCCCAGCTACCAGATCGAACAGGGCGGCGGTGAGATCCTCGTCCTCGGCGACCACTATCCCGCCTTCGCCCGCAACAACGGTTCGTCCTTTGCCGCGCACACGCAAACCCTGGCCGATCCGCGAAAGTGCGAGGCGATCGCCGACTACCTGCGCCGCCTACAGCAGACCTGGCAATGGCTGGACGAATATCAGGATCGATGGGCGGCCCGCCTCGCCAAGCTCTACGGTGTGCCGCCCGCCTTCATCGTTCGCCACCGTCCGCGTCCGCGGCCCACGCCCATCCTTTCCAGCGCGGAGGGCCGCGTCCGCTTGCGCGCAGTCGCCGACGCCTTCTTCCAGGCCGGCGCCATACCCGCGCTGCCCGACCTTGACCGGCTGTGGAGTCCCACGCTCGACGCCCTGCTGCCCAAGACCTGACCTAGCCCCGAAACTTCTTCGTTCCTTCCCAACCCCGTTCATCCATGGAGCACGTAATGTCATACTCATACCCCGTCTTCTTCCGCCGCAAGTCGCTCGCTGCCCTTGTTCATACCGCCTTGTTCGCCCTGCCTGCGCTCGCCGCCGCGCAGGAGCAGGTTCCCGCCGGCGAGCAGATCGAACTCGAAGCCGTCAAGATCACCGCCGAACGGCGCGAAAGCGCGCTGCAGAAAACGCCAGTCTCGGTCGGCGTGATCGGCGCCGCCGAGCTGGAGAAGGCCGGCTTCCAGCACCTCTTCGACATCGAGAAGAACGTCGCCGGCGTCACCTTCTTCAAGGGCGCCGCCAACCAGCAGTCCAACATCATCATCCGCGGCGTGGGTACGCTGAACATGGCCTACCCGTCGGCGGTCGGCATATACGTCGACGACGTGCCGCTGATCCGCGGCGGTGGCGCCGGTCAGTGGGACCTGCCAGATGTGGAGCGCATCGAGGTGTTGCGCGGCCCGCAGGGCACGCTCTATGGCCAGAACTCGTCGGCCGGCGCGGTGCGCCTGATCTCGATCGACCCCGGCGACGACACGGTTGCCTGGGTCTCGGCCGGCGTCGGCAACTACTCGGCCTTCGAGACCCGCGGCTACGTCGCCGGGCCGCTCAAGGAAGGCGTGCTCAGCGCCAGCCTGGCCTTCTCCCACCGTCAGCACGACGGCTACGGCAAGAACCGCACCACCGGCGACGACGTGTATACGGCCAATGTCACCCAAGCGCGCGCCAAGTTCCGCCTGCGCCCGAACAGCGACCTCGACGCGGTGCTGTCCATCGACGGCATGGTGGATACCTCCGACAACGGCACCAAGGCGCCGAACAACTACGGCAACGGCGACAAGCGCGACACTTATTCGCTGATGGACCTAGGCGGCCGCCTCAAGCGCGGCGGCCTCAACCTGCGCGTCACTCAGGCGCTCAACGACCATACCGCCCTGCGCTCCATCACCGGCTACCGCGGTTGGCAGCACGACCCCAGCCGGATGGAGCACGGCGGGCTGCCGCGCGTCAGCAACGACGCCGACCAGAGCTGGCTGCAGCGCCTGTTCTACCAGGAATTCCAACTGCTCGGCGAGGTCAGCGAGCAGTTGTCCTACACCGCCGGCCTGGTGCTGAGCCGCGAATACTTCCGCAACGACAGCATCACCAAGAACAGCGCCGACGGCGTCGCCATCAACCGCAGCCGTCGGATCACCGTCTACGACACCGACGACATCGCCGTCTTCGGCCAGTTCGACTACCGCTTCACCGACAGGCTGACGCTGACGCTGGGCGCCCGCTACTGGAACACCGAGCAGGAATACGACGCCAGCGCCTACGTGCTGAACGCGAACCTGCAGCCGGTCTCGCAGACCGTCGGCGTGTCCGGGCTGAAAAAGCGCTCTGAAGGGGTCACGCCGCGGCTCACGCTGGGCTACCAATGGACGCCGCAGGTCTATGCCTATGGCAGCTACACCGAAGGCGCCAAGTTCGGCGGCTACAACCGCAGCGCGGCGACCGCGGCCGTCGCCCGGGTGGCGGCCGAGCCGGAAGAGGTCAAGGCCTATGAACTGGGCATCAAGACCAACAGCTTCGGCAATCGGCTGCAGATCAACGCCACGCTGTTCCACAACACCTATTCCGACTACATCGCCACCCTGTCGAATCCGGTCCTGGACGGCGTCCAGTACAACGGCAGCGTGCTGACCAACGCCGCCAAGGCCATCATCTGGGGCAGCGAGATCGACCTGCGCGCCCGCCTCGCGCGTGGCCTCGACTGGACTCTGACCTTCGCCTACCTGCGCTCGGAATTCACCGACTTCACGAACCCGTCAGGCGCCGCCGCCACCGACTATACCGGCAACGAACTGCCCTACGCGCCGCGCATCACCGCCGCTACCGGGCTGAGCTACAGCTTCCCGGTGGCCGACGGCGGCGAGCTCAGCCTGTACGGCTCGGTGCAGTACGTCTCCGAGCAGAAGAGCGACGAGGCCGGCGGTTCCGACACCAGCAAGATTCCCAGCCGCACCAACGTCGACATCGGCGCCGACTACCGCTTCCCCGGCGGCAAATGGACCGCGGGCGTGAAGGTGCGCAACCTGCTGGATAAGGACCAGGTGCTGCAGAAGACCTACATGCCGATCTACGGCATCGAGTCCTACGCCTACGACATCCCGCGCACCATCACCGCCAGCCTGCGCTACAACTTCTGAGGGCGGACGATGAGCACCCATCCCGACACCCTCTGGTACACCCGCTGTGGCGTGCCGACCAGCTTCGGCATCGCCATGCACCACGACTGGATCGGCGGGCGGTTGGCGGTGGACGGTACCGAGATCCGTTCGCTGAAGGAATCGCCCGATCCGGCGGTACGGGCGTCCCACTTCGACCACAGTCTGCAGAACTCGGTGCGCTACGGTGGCTCCAGTCCGGCGATCTGGGCCCGTTCGACCGGCCGCGAGACCCGACTGCTGGGCCTGTCCAGCACGCGTGAAAGCTTGCTGCTGCTGGCCGCGCCGGATTCGGACCTGAAGTCGGCGGTCGATCTGCGCGGTCGCCGCTTCGGCCTGCCGCAGTGGCACGCGCAGCCAATCGACTTCATCCGCGCCCAGTCACTGCGCGGCTTGGAGAACGCGCTGGTGCTGCACGGCCTGACGGTAGCCGACGTGGATCTGGTGGATTACCCGGTGGGCACCCGCTTCGCCGACGAGGCGGTGCACCGCATTCCCGGCACCCAGGCCTTCGGCCCGCGCCAGTTGCCCGGCTACAACAGCGAGGTACTCGGCCTGATCCGCGGCGAGGTCGACGCCATCATCCTGCACGGCGTCCAGGCCCTGTCCCTGGCCCACGCCCTGCAACTGCGGGTGCTGTTCGACTTCAGCGAACACCCCGACCCATTGGTGCGCTCGAACAACGCCAGTCCCATCGTACTCACCGCCGACGCGCACCTGCTCGACCGCCATCCCGACACCGCGGCCAGCGTGCTCGAACAGATCCTGCGCGCCGAGCGCTGGTCCCGCGTGCATCCACAGGAAGCCCGCCAGATTGCCGCGCGCGAAGTGAATACCAGCGAGTACTGGATCTGGAAGAGCTACGGTGGCGACGAGGGGCTGCAAGCGACGACCGATCTGGCGCCTGAAGCGCTGGCGATCTTGCAGGACTTTGCCGATTTCCTGCTGCGCTGGCATTTCATCGCCACCCCGGTAGCGATACGGGATTGGGTCGATGCCCGCCCGCTGCAGGCCGCTACAGCCAGACTGGCGGTGCCCGCCATCACCGACAACGTAACAATCACCGGATAGATACCATGCCGAACGAAACCATACGCCTACTGCAGTCCCACGTCAGCGAACGCGACTTCACCGGCGAGCCCGTCGCCGACGAGGTGCTCGACACCATCGTCAGGGCCGCCCAGCGCACCCCCACCCATCGCCACGGGCAGCAGATCTCGCTGGTCGTGGTACGCGACGCGCACACCCGCCAGCGCCTGTACGAAGTTACCGCCGGCCCACAGCCGCAGATCACCAAGGCGCCAGTCTTCATCCTGGTCGCGGTCGATTTCCATAAGACGGCAGTGGCGGTGAAGGCGGGTGGCGGCGAGCAACACTTCCACGAAAGCCTGGAAGGCTGGACGGTGGGCGCGGTGGATGCCGGCATCACTCTGGCGACACTGAGCACGGCCGCGCGCTCTTTCGGCCTGGGTGCGGTGGCGATCGGCGCAATTCGCCACGACCCGCAGCCAGTCATTGACCTGCTCGGCCTGCCGCCGCGGACCTTCCCCATCGTTGGCATCTGCATCGGCAAGGTAAATCGGCCCGCCCAACTCCGCCTCAAGCCGCGCCTGCCACTGTCCACCTACCGCCACGACGAGCGCTATCGCGTCGACGCGCTGACGCCGGACATCCTGTCCGCCTACGACGCGGAACTGCTTGCCTACTGGCGCGAGGTCGGTCGCCCCGACGGCGTGCCCTGGACACAGCGCGTCCAGCCCTACAGTACCTCGATCCATCCTGAAACCAAGATTATCGCGGAGCGCCAAGGCTTTACCCTGGCCGAGTAAGCCGGGGGTTCCGTCCTCTTTCCCCGAGGGATCCACCCTCTTCTTCCCTTCAGTACGGAGACATCGAAATGAGTAGTAAATTGCAGCAACTCCAGGACGACGTGGAGCGTTCCTTCCGCTGGTCCGCACCGCAGCCCGCCAACTGGGTGCCGCCCGCGCCCGGCACCGACCACGACGTGTTCATCGTCGGCGGCGGCCAGACCGGTGTCGCCATCGCCTACGGTCTGCGCCTGCGCGGCATCCCCCGCGTCCGCGTCATTGACTTGGCCGCGCCGGGCGAGGCCGGTATCTGGACCTCCATCGCCCGGATGAATCTGCTGCGCACCGGCAAGTACCTGTCCGGCCCGGAATACGGCAATCCGGTGCTGAGCTTCCGTGCCTGGTTCGAGACCCAGCACGGCGCGGAAGCCTTCGATGCGCTGACGCGCATCCGGCGCGCCGACTGGGCCGAATACGTAGACTGGTATCGCCGCACCGTGGGTATCGAGGTCCACTACCGTACCCGCCTGCTGGAGATCGAACCGCGCGATGACGGCCTGCTGCGTTTGCACTTGGAGCACGACGGCCAGCGTTCCATCGAGACCACTCGCAAGCTGGTGCTTGCCACCGGCTTCGGCGGCGGCGGCGAGGACAACATCCCCGATGGCATCCGTGCGTTGCCCACTGCGTTGTGGGCGCATACCAACGCAGACATCGATTTCGCTGCGCTCGCAGGCAAGACCGTGGGCATCGTCGGCGCCGGCCCGTCCGCTTTTGATGCCGCCGCTGTCGCCCTGGAAAGTGGCGCCCACGCCGTGCACCTCTTCAGTCGCCGCGGCGAGATCGCGCACCAGCCGGAAAGCCCCGCCTACGCGCCGCCACCTGCCCTTCCACCCGCCCGCCAGCCGGGCGCGATGGAGCACTTCCATCGCCTGCCCGATCCGGTGCGCTGGCGCTATCACCTGGTCACACAACAGGCCGGTACCTCCATGCCCATCGACTCCATCGATCGAGTCACCCACTTCGACAATTTTCACCTGCACCTCAATGCGCCTTGGCAAGCGGAATCCGATGGTCATACGGTCGTGGCCCAAGCCGGCGGCGAGCACTTCAAGCTCGATTTCGTCATTGTCGGTACCGGCTTCCGGGTGGACCTGTCTGCCCGCCCGGAACTGGCGCGTGTCGTGGAGCAAATCGCGCTGTGGGGCGACCGTTACGTGCCGCCCGCCGGCGAAGCCTCCGCGGCGGGCAGTCTCTACCCCTACTTGGGTGAAGGCTTCGAGTTCGTGGAGAAGACACCGGGGCAGGCTCCCTGGCTGGCCAACATCCACTGCTACAACTTCGCTGCCAGCGTCAGTTGCGGCAAGAACCTCAGCGACGTGCCCAGCATGCCGGAGCTGCCGCGGTTGCTGAGTGGCATCACCCGCGGCCTCTTCTTCGCCGATCTGGACCACCACGCCGCCCGCATCACCGCCAAGGGCAAGGCGGCGCCCGATGCCAGCGTCTATGCCAAGGCGGTGTGGCGGCCACGCCAGCAGACCACGGTCTGACGCATGCCCCCGTCCCCGAACATCCATCTTCAGAGGAATCTTCCATGAGCCATACCTCCACACCCGCCAGTGCCCTCGCCCAAGCTCCAGAACTGGCGCGGACCTTCGCCACCAGCGCTGCCGAAACCGACCGCAACGCGCGGCTGCCGGTCGAGAATTTCGCCGTCCTGCACCGCTCCGGCCTGCTCGACCTGGTCATCGCCCGTGACCAGGGCGGACTAGGCGGCGGCCTCGGTGACGCCATCACCGCAGTCAGCACCATCGCCCAAGGCGAGCCAGCCACCGCGCTGATCTTGGCGATGCACTACATCCAGCACGGCCAGATCGCGGTCAACGACGGCTACTGGCCGGAACACATCGCTCGCCAGTTGATCTCGTCATCACTGGAAAAGGGCGCGCTCATCAACGCGGCCTACGTCGAGCCCTTCGTCGGTTCCGCCTCCCACGGCGCCCTGCCGCAAACTACCGCGCGCCGGGAAGGCAACCAGTGGCGCCTGTCCGGCCACAAGAAATACGTGACTGGCATCGACGGCCTGAGCTGGGTGCGGGTGATGGGCGTCACCGACGAGCCTGAACCGCGCATCGGCTACTTCCTGGTGCCGGCCGACGCGCCGGGCATCCGCGTCGAGCGCACCTGGGACAGCCTGGGCATGCGCGCCACCGCGAGCCAGGACGTAATCTTCGACGACGTGGCGCTGCCGCTGGAGAACTTCTTCGCCGGAGCGCCGGTTGCGCAGGGCATCGGTCACAGCCCGCTCGACGGCATCTGGTATCTGGTGCTGGTGGCGGCGGTCTACCACGGCATTGCCCAGGCCGCCCGCAACGACATCGTGCGCTTCGTGTGCGACTTTGTCCCCGGTGGGCTGGGCGAGTCGCTCGCCAGCCTGCCCCGCTTCCAGGATGTGATCGGTGAGATCGAGGTTCAGCAGACCACCGCCCGGCGCCTGCTGCAGTTCATCGGCCACGATTACGACGCCAGCCTGGAAAAGCGCCAAGAATTGCTCGAAACCCTGGCCGCCGATGCCTCGGTGGCTCGCCTGGCGGTCATCCGCGCCTCGATCGAAGTCACCTCCCTCGCCCTCGAACTGGCAGGCAACCAAGGACTTTCCCGCTTCAATGATTTCGAGCGCTACCACCGCGATACGCTCTCGGCCCGCGCCCACAACCCGCACGGACAGTTGATCCGCTCCAACCTCGGCAACCGCGCGCTGGGCCGCAAGCGGGCGACGCCGCTGCGCAACGGCGTCGGCCAGGCACGACCGGCGCTAACGGTGGTGGCATGATACGCCAGGCACTGCGCTCCATGCCGACGAGGGCGCGCGCCACCGGCCGCCCACGCGAGCTGGGGCGGACGCTGGCCTTGGCGTACCGGCTCGCGCTCAGGCTGGCGAGCCCGCTGTGCATCCTGCTGCTGTGGGAGTTGGCCTCGCGCGCCGGGCTGGTCGGCAGCCACATCATCGCCGCGCCCAGCCAGATCGGCAGCACGCTATGGGAACTGCTGCGCTCGGGCGAACTGGCCGACCACCTGCTGATCTCGCTCGGGCGCTCGCTCGCCGGCCTGTCGTTCGGCGTCTCGGTCGGCGTGGCGCTGGCCCTGGTCGCGGGCCTGTCGCGCGTCGGCGAGATCGCGGTGGATGCGCCGATGCAGATGCTGCGCACCCTACCTTCGCTGGCGCTGGTACCGCTCTTCATCCTGTGGCTGGGGGTGGGCGAGGCAATGAAGATTGCGATGATCGCCTTCGGTACTGCCTTCCCGATCTACCTCACGCTGTTCTCCGGCATCCGCGGCGTCGACGCCAAGCTGGTAGAGGCCGGCCGGACCTTGGGCCTGACCCGACTGGAACTGATCCGCCACGTCATCCTGCCCGGCGCGTTGCCGGCCTTCTTCGTCGGCCTTCGCTTTTCCCTCGGCCTGTCGTGGCTGGTCTTGGTGGTGGTCGAGCAGGTGAACGCCACTGAAGGTATCGGTTTTCTCGCCCAGGACGCGCGTGACTTCGCCCGCACCGACGTGATCGTGATCTGCCTGCTGATCTACTGCCTGCTCGGCCTCGTCATCGATGCCCTGGTGCGCGCCCTGGAGCATGTCACCCTGGCTTGGCGCCCCAGCTTCATCAAGGGAGCGTAAGGATGGACATGCCGGTCTCCGATACCCCAGCCCAAGCCGCCGTGCACCTGCGGCGTATCGAGCGCCGCTTCGGCGAGCACCGCGTCATCGACGGCCTGGACCTGGACATCGCGCCGGGCGAATTCGTCGCCCTGCTCGGCGCCAGCGGCTCGGGCAAGACCACGCTGCTGCGCATCCTGAACGGACTGGACCGCGCCGACGGCGGCGAGGCCGAAGTGCCCGCCGCGGTCGCCACCGTATTCCAGGAACCGCGGCTGATGCCGTGGAAGCGCGTGTGGCAGAACGTCACCCTCGGCGTGCGCCAGGCGGATGCGCGCAAGCGGGCGCTGCGCGCACTGGCGGAAGTAAGGCTGTCGCATCGCATCCACGCCTATCCCGCCACGCTCTCCGGCGGTGAGGCGCAGCGCGTGGCGCTTGCCCGCGGGCTGGTGCGCGAACCGCAGCTCTTCCTGCTCGACGAGCCTTTCGCCGCGCTCGACGCGCTGACCCGCATCCGCATGCACGCGCTGCTGCTGGAACTGTGGCGCCAGCACCGGCCGGCGGTGTTGCTGGTCACACATGATATCAACGAAGCCATCCTGCTTGCCGACCGTGTGCTGGTGCTGGTCGACGGTCGCATCGCCGAGGACCTCCGCCTCGACGCGCCGCGCCCGCGCCAGCCGGACGCCGCCGCCGAAAGCATCCGCCAGCGCTGTCTCGCGCTGCTCGGCGTCGGCGGCCTCCCTTCTCACTCATCTCACTGAACCGACCGGAGACCCACCATGCGCCTGCTACGCTACCTGTTTGCGGCACTGGCCCTCGCCTGCTCGCTGCCCGCCCACACCACCGACGGTATCGAATTCGTCGTCGAGGCTGCCGGTTTCGTCAAGCCGGAGTCCGTCATCCATGACACCCGCAACGATGTTTATCTGGTTTCCAACATCAACGGCCTGCAACCCGGCACGGCCGGCAAGGGCTTCATCTCGCGCATCGCACCCGACGGCACGGTGCTTGCGCTCAAATGGATAGACGGCGGCGCGCCGGGCACCGAGCTGGACCATCCGGCCGGGCTGGCGATCGCCGGTGATGTGCTCTACGTCGCTGATTCACTCTTCGTGCGCCTGTTCAGGCTCGCCGACGGCAAGCCGCTGGGCAAGGCCGAACTGCCCCAGGGCACCAGCGCCAACAGCCTGGCGGCGCTGCCCGACGGCAGCGTGCTGGCGACCTGCAGCGCCTGGAACCGGCACAAGCTGGGCAGCGCCGGCGACATTGCCGGGCGCGCTGTGGCGGGCGCCTTTCGCCAGTTCGACGGCGACCTGTGGATGCCCAACGGGCGCGATGCCGTGCTGCGCATCGCGCCCGACCTCACGGTCTCCATCCTCGCCAGTTCGCCGGCACTCAAACAGCCCAACGGCATTCGTGCACTGCCTTCCGGCAACGTGCTCACCGTCAGCAGCAACAGTGGCGAGCTGTACGAGCTGACCCCGGCTGGCGAACGCGCCAACGTCCGCATCCTGCCTCACCGCGGCTTCTTCGACGGTGTCGGCGCCACCCCGGACGGCAAGGTCTTCGTCTCCTTCCACCACGGGCTCTATCGCATCCACGCGGACGGGCAGGCGGAGACGGTGTTCGACTTCAACTCCCACATCGCCGACTTCGGCTTCGACCTCAAGCGCGGCCGCATCCTGCTGCCCGCCATCGTCGCCGGCAAGCTCATCGTCGCACGCATTCCTTGAGCACTTCCATCCCAAATGAGGACATTCCCTTGAAACTGCTCCGTACCCTGGGCGCCGCCCTGCTGTTCGCACCCGCGCTGGTACTCGCTGCACAGCATATCGTCATCGAGAACGCCGGCTTCGCCGCGCCCGAATCCATCGTCCACGACGAGCGCCATGACGTCTACCTGCTTTCCAACGTCAATGGTCGCGCCATCGACAACGACGGCAATGGCTTCATCTCGCGCATCGCGCCGGACGGTACGGTGCTCGTGCTCAAATGGATAGACGGCGGTGCGCCCGGCGTCACCCTGCACGCCCCAAAGGGTTTGGCGATTACCGGCGATACCCTGTACGTCGCCGACAACGGTGATGCTGCCGGCAATGTCATCCGCCTGTTCGACCTCGCCACCGGCCAGCCGCGCGGCGAGATCCCCATCGCCGGTTCACTCTTCCTCAACGGTCTCACCGCGCTGCCATCCGGCGAGGTACTGGCGACCGACAGCGGCTGGCGCTTGAGCAACACTACTGACGAACGCGAACCGACGGCATCTGGCACCAGGCAGCAAGCCGATGGCTCCACCTGGACGCCTACTGGCCGTGATGCGATCTACCGCATCGGCGCCGACCGCCGCGTCTCCGTCTTCGCCCGCGGCAAGGATCTGCTCCAGCCCAACGGTATTGCACTGCTGCCCTCGGGCAATCTGCTTATCGCCTCCAGCAGTTCGCCCACGCTTTACGAACTCACGCCCGACGGTCGACGTACCCAAGTCCGCCAACTGCCGGACCGCGGCTTCGACGGTGTCGGCCAGGCGCCGGACGGTACCGTCTTCGCCGCCGGCCCGGAAAAGCTCTATCGCATCCGCCCGGACGGCCAGCCCGAAGCCGTCCCCGGCTTCGACACCCATGTCGCCGACCTGCATTTCGACCGCAAGCGCAATCGCCTGCTGCTACCGCTGCTGCGGGCGCACAAGGTCATCATCAAGCCCCTGCCGCTGCCCTGAACCATGCCCACCTCTCCTCCGGACGCCGCCGCGTCATCCTCCCCGGCGCGCGACTTCGGCCCGCGCAGCTTCATTCTCTTCGGCCTCGGTTCCGGCATCTCCTTTTCCGGAACCTGGGCGCAACGCACTGCCTTCGGCTGGCTGGCCTGGGATCTGACCCATTCGGTCGCCTGGGTCGGTGCGCTGGCGTTGGCCGACCTGATCGCGGCACTGTGGGTGGCGCCTTTCGCCGGTACGGTGACGGACCGCAGCCACCCTGGCCGCCTGCTCTACGTCACCGAGGGTGCGTCGATGCTGCTGGCGTTGGCGCTGTGCGCGCTGACCGCCGCTGACACACTCTCCATCCACGGCCTGATGCTGTTCGCGCTGGCCGCGGCCGCGCTGCGCGGCTTCAGCCAGCCGGCGCAGATGCTGCTGCCCGGCCTGCTGGCGCCGGAAGAGCGGCTGTCACAGGCGGTGGCGACCTCGGCGGTGACGATTGCACTGGCCTGCGCGGTCGGCCCCGCCGTCGCCGGTCTCGTCATGCACCTCACCGGTAGCGTGGCGCCAGTGTTCGCTTTCAATGCGCTGACCTACCTGGTGCTGTTCGCGGCGCTGTTCCACTTGCGACGGCAGTTGCACCGGCCACCGCCGCGCCACCGTGCCGCCTTCCTCGCCGAATTGTGCGAAGGCATTGCCCATGTGGCGGGCAACCCGGCGCTGACCGGTGTCTTCGTCGTCACGCTGGGCTTCTCCTTTCTCGCGCGGCCCTTCGCCGAACTGCTGCCGGCCTTCGCCGGCGAGGTCTTCGGCGGTGGGCCGGGCACACTGTCGCTGCTGATGAGTGCGCAAGGCATCGGCGCCGTGGTCGGCGCGGTCGTCATGCTGCGTTGCCAGCGCCGCGCCGCGCTGCTGCGTATTCTCTACGGCGCGAGCTTCGGCATCGTGCTGGCGCTGCTCGCCTTCGTGTCCGCCGACACGCTGGAGCGGGCGTTGCCCGCCATCGCCGCCGCCGGCTTCTGCCATGTCGTCTGCAACATCGCCATGCAGTCGCTGTGCCAGCTCGACAGCACAGCCGCGCTGCGGGGCCGGGTCATCGCCCTGTACGGCATGCTGTTCCGCGTCGGCCCCACCGTCGGCGCCTTCTGCATCGCCCAGGCCGAAAGCCTGTTCCCGCTTGGTACCCTGGTCGGCGTCTGCGCTCTCGCCTACGCGCTGATGGTGGGTGTCATGAGCCTGCGGCAGCGCACGGTGCAAGACGAAACCCTCGTCACCGAGGAACACCCCCGATGAGCTACGCCACCGATCAACACGACACCTGGCCGGCATCGTCCCTTTCGAGTTCGCACTCGACAACTGAAGCCTTGATTCCGGAGAGAACACGGTGAGTACCCGGAAGTAGCAAATCAGTGGGCGTATAAATGTGGCGTTGATAATAGGTGGGCGAGGAAGGGGGGTGGGATTCACAACGCCAACGGCTTCGAGAATCTTCATTTGTGGCATCTTCCATGCCCCGGAAAGTCCTACAAGCCACGGCTTGTCAAGGGTGGGTTGTCGGCCCACCATGACCACAGTCAATGACTAACCGACCGCCACCACCATGACCGCCTTTTCCTTGAATCTCTGGAGCACCGCCGGCAATGTGAGGATCATCTTCATCTTGCCGCTCGTCATGGCGTTGGCATTCCTCCTTCGCTTCGTCCTGCCGGGCCTCTTCCTGTGGCTCGATCTGCGGCGCGCCAGCCGGGCATTGGCGCACCTGCTTTCTTCTTCTCCCTCGCCGGGTACGATCTCGGCGGAGGTACATGGCGTTTACAGACACCGCTGTCCGGCAGGCCAAGGCCACCGGCAAGGCATACACCCTCGGCGATATTGACGGGCTTTCCCTCGCGGTCTCTCCGCGGGGCGGCAAATCGTGGCGTTTTCGCTACTACTGGGGCGGCGCGCAGAAACGCATATCCCTGGGCGCCTACCCGGAAGTCTCCCTGCGGGAAGCGCGGCTGGCTTTTCCGGTTCGCGCTGGTGAAAGTGCCGGGACTGGAGACCAACCATACTTCCGATCTGGATGTGGTTGCGGTTCCTTGTCTGCCCACACGACACAATCTTTTTTGCGCATGGACGAATTGCCGGAATTCCTGAAAACCTTGCGGGAATTTCCTCATTTGGCGCGACAGACTTGCCTGAGCATCCGCCTGCTGCTGCTTACCTGTGCGCGCACTTGCGAACTGCGGCGACGACGCCGGAGCAATTCCGACCGGGGTTTCTCAATTACCCATTCTGGCAACGGGCGGCGACCCGTGGCGCCAAGCTGTTGTTTCGGGCCAAGGCCAACCAGCGCCTGCCGCGCGAGACGGAATGCGCCGATGGTTCCTACCTGACGACTCTTTATGCGAACGACAAGGATCGGCGTCACCGGGTCCGCCTCCCGACCTGTTTGTGCCGCTTTATATCACGGGGTAACGAAGTTGGAACAGAGCTTGTTCCGCTACAGCGCGAACCAGAGGGAAAACCAGGAACCAAAACAGCAAAAAATAAATGACAGGCATTCCCACCCGCATACCGATTCTTCCGGGTAGGGCTTCAAACCTTCATGCCAGAGCCGGTTTTGCGGGGGAAAACGCTGCCGTCCGCAGGTACGGTGCCTGGAGTACAATCGCCGCTCCTTTCTCTAGCCCGTTGGAGGTGCGGCATGGCCGACGTGACGACAAACCGGTTGGCTCCCGTGGTTTCCCAGTTGCCGGTGGACTGGTATTTCGACGAACGCATTTTTGCGCTGGAGAAAACCCTGATCTTTGACGCCGGTCCGGGCTACGCCGGTCATCAGCTCATGGCGCCGGAACATGGCGACTATCGTTCCACGGAGTGGGCCGACCATGGCAAGCTGATCGTAAACCAGAACGGCGAACACTGGCTCATGTCCAACGTTTGCCGTCACCGTCAGGCCATCATGCTGCAGGGCGCGGGCAAGCTCGATGGCGGCGGCATTGTCTGTCCCATCCATCGCTGGACATACGACGATCGGGGCGTGCTCGCCGGCGCGCCGCATTTCCCGCAAAACCCCTGCCTCAACCTCGACAGGGTGAAACTCCAGAACTGGAATGGCCTGCTTTTCAGGGGGCCGCGCTCGGTCGCGGCCGACCTTGCCGGCATGCAGGTGGCGGATGTTTTCGACTTTTCCGGCTACAAGCTCGACCGCGTCGAATTGCATGCCTGCAATTACAACTGGAAAACCTTCATCGAAGTCTATCTGGAAGACTATCACGTCGTGCCCTTCCACCCCGGACTCGGCAATTTCGTGACCTGTGACGATCTCTCCTGGCAGTTCGCCGAATGGTATTCCGTGCAGAAAGTGGGCATCACCTCGCTCATGAAATCCGGCTCCCCCGTCTATGCGCGCTGGCAGAAAGTGGTGCGCGAGTATTACGGCGACCGGGGCGAAACCCCGCCGCAGGGCGCGGTGTGGCTGACCTTTTATCCGAACATCATGGTGGAATGGTATCCGCATGTGCTCGTGGTCTCCACGCTTGCGCCGATGGATGTCCACAGGACCATGAACGTGGTGGAATTCTATTACCCGGAAGAAATCGTCAATTTCGAGCGCGCGTTCATCGAGGCCGAGCAGGCTGCCTATATGGAAACCGCCATTGAGGACGACGACATCGGCGAGCGCATGGATCGCGGTCGTATGGCGCTGGAAGCCGAACGTCGCAACGAAACGGGCCCGTACCAATCCCCGATGGAAGACGGAATGCGGCATTTCCACGCGTTTTACCGCCGCCTGATGGAGGCGGACATCCGGAAAGCGCGCCGCTAAACGCGATTTCCCGGGCACACGGGCCCGACCAGGAAACGGACCCGTGTGTTTCGGAGGCCGGAACTCCATGCCGGTTGCAGTAAAATCGAAGCATTTCCTGTCTTGCCCCCTACCCGGAGAATTCACCATGCCGATCGTCTCCATGCGCCAATTGCTGGATCACGCCGCTGAACACGGCTACGGACTTCCTGCCTTCAACGTAAACAACATGGAACAGGTCTGGGCGATCATGGAGGCCGCAAGCGAACTCGACGCGCCGGTCATCATGCAGGCTTCCGCGGGCGCGCGCAAATACGCGGGTGAACCTTTCCTGCGGCACCAGATCCTGGCGGCGCTCGAAGCCTATCCGCATCTGCCCGTGGTCATGCATCAGGATCACGGACAATCGCCCGCCGTGTGCATGGCGGCGATCAAGTCCGGTTTTTCCTCGGTGATGATGGACGGCTCGCTGCGGGCCGACGGCAAGAGCGTCGCCACTTACGCGTACAACGTGGACGTCACCCGGAAGGTTGTGGAATTCGCCCATTGCATCGGCGTTTCCGTGGAAGCGGAATTGGGCGTCCTGGGGTCGCTGGAGACCATGAAGGCCGACAAGGAGGACGGTCACGGCGCGGAGGGCAGGATGCGCCGCGAGGATCTCCTGACGGATGTCGAACAGGCCGCTGAATTCGTGCGCGCCACCAATTGTGACGCCCTGGCGATCGCAATCGGCACGAGCCACGGCGCCTATAAATTCACCAAGAAGCCGACCGGCGACATTCTCGCCATCGACCGCATCGCCGAAATCCACGCCCGTATTCCCAATACGCATCTGGTCATGCACGGTTCTTCCTCCGTACCGCAGGAGTTGCTGGCGGAAATCCGTGCCTTCGGCGGCGATATGAAGGAGACCTATGGTGTTCCGGTGGAAGAAATCGTCGAAGGCATCCGACACGGCGTGCGCAAGGTGAACATCGACACCGACATCCGGCTCGCCATGACCGGCGCGATTCGCCGTTTCCTTGTCGAGAATCCCGCAAGATTCGACCCGCGTGACTATCTGAAGCCAGCCCGCGAAGCCGCTAGGAAAATCTGCCTCGCCCGCTACCGGGCCTTTGGCTGCGAAGGCCGCGCCAGCCAGATCAAACCCGTGCCGCTGGAAAAAATGGCCGAGCGTTACGCGAGTGGGGAATTGAACCAGGTCGTGAAATGATTTTTCAGGGTCCGCAAACATGAGGCTGCAAGCCGCGGCATTCCGGATTGACCGGGTGGAAAGACATGATGCCATCCCGCGATCGGAGGCGCTCTGTGGACGGCGCCTTTCCCGGTTTCCCGGACCTTTCCGGAAACCTCTGGCCGGTAGCGCATCCGGCGGAAAACAACACACGATGCCGTTCGCAAGACCGGGATATTCTCATTCGATAATCGGGCGCTTCGTATTCTCCCGCGTTGTTCAATGACGACAACGGAAAGCCAAATCGAGCGCGACCTGCTTGCCAAGCTGGCGGACCTCAAATACACCCTGCGCCCCGATATCCGCGACCGCGCCGCGCTGGAGCAGAACTTCCGCGAAAAATTCGAGACGCTCAACAAGCGTGCGTTTGCTGGACAGCGAATTCAAGCGCCTGCTTGATGACCTCGTCACGCCCGATGTGTTCCGCGCCGCCCAAACGCTGCGCGGCATCAACGCCTTTGAGCGCGACGACGGCACACCGCTGAACTACACGCTGGTGAACATCCGGGACTGGTGCAAGAACAGTTTCGAGGCGGTCAGCCAGCTTCGCGTCAACACCGACAATAGCTGTCACCGCTATGACGTAATCCTGCTCATCAATGGTGTGCCGGTGGCGCAGATTGAACTCAAGGCCCTGGAGGTCAGCCCGCGCCGCGCCATACAGCAAATCGTTGGCTACAAAAACGATCCCGGCAATGGGTACAGCAAAACGCTGATGTGCTTCATCCAGCTTTTCATCGTCAGCAACCGTAGCGAAACCTGGTTCTTCGCCAACAACAACCCGCGCCATGTCCGCTTCGACGCCGAGGAACGCTTCCTGCCCGTCTACCAGTTCGCGGACGAGGACAACAAAAAAATCACCTTGCTGGACGATTTTGCCGAAAAATTCCTCGCCAAATGTACTTTTGGGCAAATGATCAGCCGCTACATGGTGCTGGTCGCCAGCGAGCAAAAACTGCTCATGATGCGTCCCTACCAAATCTATGCCGTCAGGGCTATTGTGGACTGCATCCACCAGAACTGCGGCAACGGCTACATCTGGCACACCACCGGCAGCGGCAAGACGCTTACCTCCTTCAAGGCGTCGACCTTGTTGAAAGACAACCCGGACATCGCAAAATGCCTTTTCGTCGTCGACCGCAAGGATCTTGACCGCCAGACGCGCGAGGAATTCAACCGCTTCCA
>JAISME010000034.1 GCA_031276915.1 Zoogloeaceae bacterium | reverse complement strand
CCACGACAAGCAAAATGCGTCGCGGCGTGGAGGTGCACGAAAAAACCCAAGGCGCAAAACGCCGCGAACGGCACATGCAATTGCAACGCATCCTGCGCGGCGATTTTTCGGCGGCGGAGGAGGATTGACCAGGAATCTACTTTCCTGCCGTTTCCAGATGGTCGGCGCGGGGAAAGGGCTTGTCCCCCGGATCCTTGCGACAACGCAGCTTCGCCTTTTCCTCTCCCGCCATCCCGGAAAGCCACCAGAGCGCGCCCTTGCGGACGGAATGAAGATAACGCGCGTCCTTCAGGAGCCGGGCGAGAATTTCCCCCAACATGGGCTGGTGCCCGACAATCACGCATGGAGCCGCATTCGGCCAATCGAGGAGCGCGAGGATTTCATCCGGCGCGGCGTCGGATGCCAGCGCCTCGCGGATTTCCATCTCCTCCCTGAAAAAGGCCGCGGTCTGCCGGGCGCGGACGGCGGGACTGACCAGGAGCCGAATGCCACCGGGCGCGTGTTTTTTCAGCCACGCCGCGATCCGCCACGCCTGCTCTTTCCCGCGCGGCGTGAGTTCGCGGGCATGGTCGGGGCTGCCGTCCATGGCCTCGGCATGTCGCCAAAGCAGAAGTTCCATCGAACGCTCCTTCCACAAAAGGGAAAGACGCCATGGTACCGCGCCGGTTTGGCCTGAAGAAGGAAAACGGCCTCAACAATCACCGGCTGATCGGCCTATAGCGTATCCGTTTCGGCTTCGCGCCCTCCTCGCCCAGGCGTTTTTTCTTGTCGGCCTCGTATTCCTGGTAGTTGCCGGGGAAAAACGTCCATTGCGAATCGCCCTCGGCGGCGAGGATGTGGGTGGCGATGCGGTCGAGGAACCAGCGGTCGTGCGAGATGACGAGGGCAACACCAGCGAATTCGAGCAGGGCGTCCTCGAGGGCGCGCAGGGTCTCGACATCGAGATCGTTCGAGGGTTCGTCGAGCAGCAGGACGTTGCCCCCCGCCATCAGGGTCTTGGCCAGATGCAGCCGGCCGCGCTCGCCGCCGGAAAGCTTGCCGACCAGCTTGCCCTGGTCAGCGCCCTTGAAATTGAAACGACCGATGTAGGCGCGGCTTTGCACCTCGAACCTGCCGATGGTGAGCATGTCGGCGCCGCCCGCGAGTTCCTCGAACACGGTCTTGTCACCGTCAAGGCAGTCGCGCGACTGATCGACATAGGCGAGCTTCACCGTGCTGCCGAGGACCACTTCGCCGGCGTCGGGCTTTTCCTGCCCGGTAATCATCCTGAAGAGCGTCGATTTGCCCGCGCCGTTGGGGCCAATGAGGCCGACGATCGCGCCCGGCGGTACGATGAAGCTCAGGTCATCCATGAGCAGCTTGTCGCCGAACGCCTTGGCGACGCCGTGGAATTCGATGACCTGGTCACCAAGGCGCTCGCCGGCGGGAATGAAGATTTCCTGCGTCTCGTTGCGTTTCTGGTATTCGAAACTCGACATTTCCTCGAAACGGGAAAGCCGCGCCCGGGATTTGGCCTGCCGCGCTTTCGGGTTGGAGCGCACCCACTCCAGTTCCTGCTTCATGGCCTTCCTGTGGGCGTCGACCTGTTTCTGTTCCTGCTCCAGGCGCGCTTCCTTCTGTTCCAGCCACGAGGAGTAATTGCCCTTCCATGGAATGCCGTGGCCGCGGTCAAGCTCCAGAATCCACTCGGCGGCGTTGTCGAGGAAATAACGATCGTGCGTGACGGCGACGACGGTACCCGGAAAACGTTGCAGGAATTGCTCCAGCCATTCCACCGATTCGGCGTCGAGGTGATTGGTGGGCTCGTCCAGGAGCAACATGTCAGGCTTGGAAAGCAGGAGTCTGGCGAGGGCGACGCGGCGCTTTTCGCCGCCGGAAAGATGAACAACGCGGGTTTCCCACGGCGGCAGGCGCAGGGCGTCAGCGGCGATTTCCATCTGGTTCGCGGTGTCCGGACCAGCGGCGGCGATGAGGGCCTCGAGACGCGCCTGTTCCTCGGCGAGTTTGTCGAAATCGGCATCCGGTTCGGCATAGGCGGCGTAAACGGCTTCCAGCCTGGATTGCGCCGCGATGATTTCACCCAGGCCCACTTCCACCTCTTCCCTGACGGTCTTGCCGGGATCGAGCCGCGGCTCCTGCGGCAGATAGCCAATGGAAATGTTGGGCAACCATTGCACTTCGCCATCGAATTCGGTTTCCACCCCGGCCATGATCCGGAGCACCGTGGATTTGCCCGCGCCATTCAGCCCCAGGAGGCCGATTTTCGCGCCGGGAAAGAATGAGAGCGAAATGTCCTTGATAATCTGGCGTTTCGGGGGAACGGTCTTGCTCACGCGGAGCATGGACATGACGTATTGGGCCATCGTTTGTTTTCCTGTATTGCGTCTGGAGGTCAATTAAAAAGCAAATCCGGCGCGGCGATCATTCCATCACGCCGGAACGAAAGGCTGGCGACGGGCGTTTCAGAAAGCGGCGCGGCACGAAAGGAACTTCCCGCAAAACCGCGACCAAATGCATGGATATCCCGATTGCGGCATGCGAACCCAAGCGCCGGATCGGCGGCGCATCCATGAATTTCTGGACGATACGGCGACGCGACGATGATCGTGGCAAGCGTGTGCGGAAAACCGCCTTGGATTTCCGGAACACACGGCAGACAAATGGGTGCGCGCAGGGTATGCGCATCCTGAACGCGTGTCAATGCGGCGCTCCGGGGCAATCGCGCGCTCAATCACATTCTCGAGGGAACATCCGTCAAGGAACCCCTGGTCCACGGTCGGGGTTCCAGACCGGAGATCATTTTGCGAGGACGAAAAAAAAATCCCCCGGGATTCATTGCCGGGGGAGATTTTGTTTGTCAGCAGTCAGCGGCGTTGCGTACCGCCGGCACGCCCGGAGCCGCTTCTTGCGAGGCGGTGGATTCCGGACCGTCTGCGGGTTGTGTGTTGCCATACTGGACCTGACCCTCACTTCGGCAGGGATGCGCTCCTGTAACGGCATCTGCTGGGGATATATTTGGCAATCTTGTCGTAGGACTTTATTTTGCTGGAACCACTCACGAAACAACCCCAGACGATGGAACCGCCACCAGCATAATATTTCTTGTTACCAGCCAGAAGACCATTGGCCAGAGGTGTTTCGGGAACACCGGAATCACCGTCGATCTTGCCAAACCCCGCGGCCAGCCCAAGCGCAATCCCCAGATTATCCAGCGTTTTGTTCCTGCCGCCATACCAGACGCGGACGACGGAGAAGTCCTCACTTCCCCCGATCTCGATCTTCTTTACATTGGCCGTTGGCTTGAATTCGTAGTTGTAGCTGCCCTTGCGCGCCTTCCCGGTGCCGGGATAACCCCATAGGGGAAGCGAGCCATTTTCGGTCCAGTAGTCAACGAAAGCCGCTTTTGCGCCGCCCGCGAGTTGCAACCCTTCCGCGATGTAGGCGCGAACGGTGTAAGCCTGATAGGCGGGCAGCGCGATGGCGGCGAGAATGCCGATGATGGCGACGACGATCATCAGCTCGATGAGCGTGAAGCCGCGCCGGAAAGTGTGTGCAAGATGTTTCACGATGATGCTCCTTTGGAAAGAAAAAGAAGGAAGAACAAGAAAAGCCGCGAACGCATGCAAGAACACGCGCCCGTGACCGGAGTGGTGAAAAAAGAAAAGCGAAAAAAACGGAAGGGAAAGGAAAACCGGAAAACCCGGGAAGAAAAAACGAAGCGCCTCCAACTCCCTGTCATTGCGAGGTCCTGCGGACGACAATTGTTCTGGGAAAACCCGCCGTCCGCAGGACCGATGT
>JAISME010000168.1 GCA_031276915.1 Zoogloeaceae bacterium | reverse complement strand
TGCGCACACGCTCCAGCACAGGGCGGATTTGCTCGAACGCCTCTCTGCTGATATCGCTTGGGTAGCTCTTTCTCATCTCAAAATTCAGTGATTATCGCTGTTTTAAATGATTGGGAACTACCTCTTAGACAACAGCGCATTGTCTTCAGACTACGGCGGATACGCCCTGCCCCGCGTATCGCGCGTTTGTTCCGGCATGAGCGGACGCGCGGAAACCTGGGACGCTTGGGATTTGCCTCATTGTCCGGCCCAGGGCAAACGAACGCGACAACTGCTTCGCGCCAGCTCTTGCCGAGCGCCCATGAAAAAAGCTCCGGTTGCCCGGAGCTTTTCTTGACCAATCCCCTACGTCTGGCGCGCCCCAAAATCCACGCGATCCCGCAATTCCTTGCCCGCCTTGAAGTGCGGCACCCATTTTTCGGGAACCTTCACCTGGTTGCCCGATTTGGGATTGCGCCCCATTCGCGGCGGACGATAATTGAGGGAAAAAGTGCCGAAACCGCGAATTTCGATGCGATCCCCGGCTACCATTGCCCCGCACATCGCATCGAGAATCGTTTTGACCGCATACTCCGCATCCTTCGCCACCAATTGCGGGAAACGGGCTGCCAGACGATCCATCAATTCGGATTTGGTCATGCCGACATTATCAACCTTGCTGGTTCAACTTGGCTTTCAGCAAAGCGCCCAGATTGGTCGTGCCGGAACTTGCGGAATCCGCGCTGAATTTTTGCAGGGCTTCCGCCTGCTCCGCCTGATCCTTGGCCTTGATGGAAAGATTGATGGAGCGGGTCTTGCGATCCACATTGGTAATCATGGCTTCCACGACATCGCCAACTTTCAGCACCAGGGAAAGGTCGTCTACGCGCTCGCGGGCATAGTCGGAGGCGCGCAGATAACCTTCCACTTCGCCATCCAAGGCAATGACCGCGCCCTTGGCCTCTACGGATTTCACCGTGCCGTTGACCACCGAATTCTTTTCGTGGGTGGCAATGTAGCTGGTGTAGGGGTCGCCTTCCATCTGCTTGATGCCCAGGGAAATGCGCTCCTTTTCCACGTCGATCGCCAGCACCAGGGCTTCCACCTCGTCGCCCTTCTTGAAGTTGCGGATCGCCTCTTCGCCGGAAACGTTCCAGGAAAGGTCGGAGAGGTGCACCAGGCCGTCAATGCCGCCGGAAAGCCCGATGAAGATGCCGAAATCGGTAATCGACTTGATCGCGCCGGAAACCTTGTCGCCTTTCTTGAAGTTCTGGTTGAACTCTTCCCAGGGATTGGGTTGGCACTGCTTCATGCCCAGGGAGATGCGGCGGCGTTCCTCGTCGATTTCCAGGATCATGACTTCCACCTCGTCGCCCAACTGGACCACCTTGGTCGGATGCACGTTCTTGTTCGTCCAGTCCATTTCGGAGACGTGCACCAGACCTTCGATGCCCTGTTCGATTTCCACGAAAGCGCCATAGTCGGTCAGGTTCGTCACCTTGCCAAAGAGGTGTGTGCTCGCCGGATAACGACGGGCGATGCCGACCCATGGGTCTTCGCCCAACTGTTTCATGCCCAGGGAGACGCGATTCTTCTCGGCGTCGAACTTCAGCACCTTGGCCTCGATCTCGTCGCCCACGGAAAGCACTTCGCTGGGGTGACGCACGCGCCGCCAGGCCAGGTCGGTGATGTGCAGCAGGCCGTCGATGCCGCCCAAGTCGACGAACGCGCCGTAATCGGTAATATTCTTGACAATGCCCTTGACGGCAGTGCCTTCCTTCAGGGTTTCCAGGAGCTTGTCGCGCTCCTCGCCCACGCTGGCTTCCAGCACGGCGCGGCGGGAAACCACCACGTTGTTGCGTTTCCTGTCGAGCTTGATGACCTTGAATTCCAGGGTCTTGCCTTCGTAGGGCGACATGTCCTTGATCGGGCGCATGTCGACGAGCGAGCCGGGCAGGAAGGCGCGCACGCCGTTGGCCATGACGGTCAGGCCGCCCTTCACCTTGCCGGTGACAGTGCCGTTGACCAGGGAGCCGTCGTTCAGGGCTTGTTCCAGGAAGTTCCAGGAGGCGATGCGCTTGGCGCGATCACGGGAAAGACGGGTTTCGCCATAACCGTCTTCCAGCATCTCGATGGCCACCTGGACAAAATCGCCAAGATGGGCTTCTATTTCGCCCCGGTCGCTTAGAAATTCTTCAATGGGGATATAGGATTCAGATTTCAGGCCGGCGTTGACCACGACAAAATTCTGGTCGACGCGCACCACCTCGGCGGTGATGAGTTCGCCTTGACGCATTTCCTGGCGGGCCAGGCTTTCTTCAAAAAGTTGAGCAAAGGATTCCATGAGGGATAAAGCCATTCTTGCTGCGAAACAGCGGTTCATTGATAAACGCCGGAAGCCGAACTGCCTCCCGGCACCTAGGTTTTCCCGGAACAACCGGAAAGCTTCGGATAATAGCAGAAAAAATGTTTACGGATCAAATGTTTAATGCGGGACAAAGGCCCATTGCATACGCGGATGTCGCATATGGCGCAAAAAAACGCCCGACGCGCCATTGGTCATGACGAGCCATTGCACGCCGTGCGGAATGCGGAAAAGTGATGGCTTCCAGGCTGCGGAAGGCTAAAAGGACGCGTCCGGAAGGCGGGAGGACGATTTCTTTTCATTTTTGAGGGGGTCGCCTTGCCCGGCGCAAATCTCGTCGGCGGATTGGGGAGGCCAGAGGATTTCGTCCCTGGCGTTCCTTAGCGCCTTCCGCCCGCAGACAACATCCACGAAGAGCACGGTTTCTCCGTTCTGGTCGATGTATTTTTGTTGGCCGTTCTCCTGGACAATCGCCAGGCCATTGTTGGCAAAGAGGCTTGCGTGCTCGAAACGCGGGGGGATGACGAACTGGCCCTGCCGGTCGATGTATCCCCATTTCTCCTTCTCCCGGACGGGAGCCAGCGCGTTGTTGGCAAAATACCCGCTGGTATCGAAACGCGGCGGGATCACAAACTGGCCTTGCGCGTTGATGAACCCCCATTTGTTCTTCTCCTTGACCAGGGCCAGGCCGTTGTCGGCAAAGCTCCATGCGTAATCGAAAAGCAGCGGGATGACCAGTTCGCCCTTGCCGTTGATGTAGCCATATTTGCCCTCAAGATCGATCCCGGACACGTCTTCGGGATTCGTTTGCGCATGAGCGCAAAGGCCCCCGACGAAGAGCCACGCCGCCGCAAGCGTTATCCACAGCCGGGGCTTCGGAAGCGCCGCGCCTACCTCATAACCCCTCCACAATAACCGCCTCATAACCCGCTCCTTTTCGAGGATAAACACGAGACCCAACAAAACCGGCAAACCCAGTCCGGCATTCTAGCCATGCCGTGTTTCCCTTGTCTACGGGGAAATGACGGCTTTTTGACGCGGGGACTTGTCCCCACACCATCGGCCTCAGGCGGCGGGACGTTTCTCCCATTGGGGAGGGAGAGAAACCCCTTCCAATGACGTTAGACCGATCGCCGGTTTCTTGCTAGAATGCCGCCCGATGCCCTCTGGACTCCATTTCTTTCGCTGCCGCCTTCGTCCCTTCGCCCTCCTGGCGTTGTTGGCGATCTGCCTGCAACTGGCCGCTTCGGCAATAGGCAGTTCCCACGCGGCAAGACAACTTGCCGACGGGAACGGGGCTTTCGATATTTGCACGCCGGGCGGCGTTATCCGCATGGCGGCTGCCGATGGCGAACATTCGCCAGCGGCTTATGCGGGCGGGCAGCATTGTCCCTTTTGCGCCGCGTCGTCGGGTCTTGCGCCCCTGTTGGCGACCGCCCTCTCCTTCTTTCTTCCCGAACCGGATCCGCTCGTTTTCCTCCCGGCGGTCGCCGCAGGTTTCCAACCCTCGGCGCCGGATTTGCGCCACGCCCCGCCACGCGCCCCACCCGTTTCCCTCGCCTGATTTTTCCCTGTTTTGATTTGAAAGCCGCGCTGGCGACATCCG
>JAISME010000152.1 GCA_031276915.1 Zoogloeaceae bacterium | reverse complement strand
CTGCCGTTTTCGGAAGCATCGACCAGGACATCCACTGTGTTGTGCGCATGCGACATGTGCGGACGGGATGCGGAAAAAAGTGTAAAAAGACTTGACAAACCGGAATATGCAAACATAATAATCGCAGGCAGCAGGCAGCAGGCAGCAGGCAGCAGGCAGCTATGAAAGTCTTCTCCGTTATCTCTGGATAACGGAGAAGACTTTCTGGCGTCTGGATAACGCCGGATCCTTTCTCTCTTCTCTTCCAGCTTTTCCTTCCCCTTCCGGTTTCTTCGCTTTTCCCCGTTTTACCACTCCGTCGCGGGCGCGTTTCCCCTTGTTCCTGCGATCACACCCCACTTCGTCATTGCGAGAACCGCAGGCCCGTGGCAATCCACACGCCGGTTCCGCAGAGACGTCGCTTCTGTCTTGCGCGATGCCCCTACTCGCCGAGCGTGGGAGGGAAAGGCAGGCGTCCCGATCGCGGCAAGGGTGTATGGATTGTCACGGGGCTATGCCCCTCGCAATGACGATAAAGTGGGGGGAGCATCCTGCTCCCCCTTGGTGTGGTCGGGAGCAGGATGCTCCCGCTACTTTGGGACGGAGGCCCGCAACAGCGAAACGACCGTCCGCAGAAACATCCCAACTCTCCAAACCCTCGTCATTGCGAGGACCACAGGCCCGGTCCTGCGGACGGCGAATTTCCCCAAAACAATTCCGGTCCCGCAGACGACAAATTGCTGCCCGCAGGGCAATTGCCGTCCGCAGGGTTGCTGTCTGCAGGATCTTCTTTTCACCACCCCGGTCGCGGGCGCGTGTCCTGGCATGCGTCTGCGGCCTTTTTTGTTCTTTCTTCTTTTTCTTCCCAAAGGAGCATCATCATGAAACACATCGCACACCCCTTCCAGCGTGGCTTCACGCTCATCGAGCTGATGATCGTCGTCGCCATCATCGGCATCCTTGCCGCCATCGCCCTGCCCGCCTATCAGCAATACACCATCCGCGCCTATGTCGCCGAAGGGCTGAGCATCGCGGAAGGCGCCAAGATCATGGTCACCGAACACTGGTCAAACAACAATAGGCTGCCCACCATCATCTATCCCGGCACCGGCAAGGCGCCCAAGGGCAGCTATACCGGCTATGAGTTCAAGCCAACAGCCAACGTGAAAAGACTCGTAGTAAACGGGATGGCGATAAAGTCAGGTGCCTCCCATTACGCACATAATGGCGCAATTCATATCTACTATGGTGGCAAGAACAAGGCGTTGAACGACTTGGGTCTTGTTCTCATGCTGGTTCCCGGGTACGGCAAAATTCGCCATGGAGACAAAGAAATGGATGGCTTTCCAGAATACGTGCTGGAATCTGAAACGCCGGGCCGTGCTGCGGGTTCCATCGTCTGGGGCTGTGCCTTGGGCGTGCACAGCGTAAAGAATTTCCGCACGCTTTACAACTATGTGCCCTCCATCTGCCGTAACAGGGGGCTTGCAAGCCTTGCAAAATAGTGAATGCTTTCCCGAAAAGGAATATTTCGTCCGCGAGGAATCGGCCCGGCGTGATCCCCGCATGGAATCCGGATTCGGGATGGATTCCCGCAGGGAACCGGGCCGATGCCAGAGGGCGTGTGCCGCAACCGAAATGGAATTTGTCCGTTCTGGACGGTGGGAGATCGAAACAAATGCTGCGGGGAGGGGGACGCTCCGTCCAGGCGGCGGTTCAATGCCGACGCGGAAAGCTGGAATCGTCCGCCAGCAACGCCGCGTAGCGCGTCAAATCCTCATCGGAAAAGCAGCAGAAGACAATATTTTCAATACCGGGCAGGCGGGATAGCGTCTCTCGCACGCTCGTTACGGCGATGCGGGAGGCCCGGTCCGGCGGAAAACGGTAGACGCCCGTGCTGATGCAGGGGAAGGCCAGGGAATGGATGTCCCCCATCTTCGCGGCCAACTCAAGAACATTCCGGTAGCAGGCGGCGAGCAAATCCGGTTCGCCGGAAAAACCGTCCTGCCAGACCGGGCCAACCGTGTGAATCACGTGGCGGGCAGGCAGGCGAAATCCCGGCGTCAATTTGGCGCCGCCGGTTTTGCAACCGTCCAGCGCGCGGCAGAAGGCCACGAGTTCCGGCCCGGCAGCCCGGTGAATCGCGCCGTCCACACCGCCGCCGCCCAGCAGCGACGGGTTCGCGGCATTGACGATCGCATCTACCGGAAGCGTGGTAATGTCCGCGCGGAGCGCCTCCAGCCGGGCGGCCATGTCTTCAGCCTTCCAGCGTTTCCAGGCGCAGGCGGGTCACCCTTTCCGTCACCGCCGCGAGGCCCTGAAGCCCGCTCATCGCGGCATTGATCTGTTTCTCGCGGCAGACGTGGGTGAGGATGATGACGTCCGTCTTGCCTTCGCCCGCTTCCGGTTCGCGTTGCAGGATGGCGTCAATGGAAATCGACTGATCGGCGAGAAGGCGGGTGATGTCAGCCAGCGCGCCGGGCTTGTCTTCCACCGCGAGACGCAGGTAGAACGCAGTCTCGGCTTCCGCGATGGGCAGGATGGGCAGGTCGTGCAACTGGTCGGACTGGAAGGCCAGATGCGGCACGCGGTTGTGCGGGTCGGTGGTCGCCGCGCGGGCAACGTCGACCAGGTCGGCGATCACGGCGGAAGCTGTTGGCTCCGCCCCCGCGCCCTTGCCGTAATAAAGCGTCGCGCCCACGGCGTCCGCCTTGACCAGCACCGCGTTCATCGCTCCCTCGACATTGGCGATCAAACACCGGGCGGGCACGAGCGTTGGGTGCACGCGCAGCTCCACCCCGTCGGCGCGCCGCCGGGTGAGCGCCAGGAGCTTGACGCGGTATCCCAGTTGCTCCGCGTATTTCAGGTCGATCGCTTCGAGATCCGTTATGCCTTCCACATAGGCCCTGTCGAGCTGGATGGGAATCCCGAAGGCAATGGAGGCGATCAGAGTCGCCTTGTGCGCAGCATCGATCCCCAGGATGTCGAAGGCGGGATCCGCCTCGGCATAGCCCAGGCGCTGCGCTTCCCGCAAGACCTCGATAAAGGGAAGGCCCTTGTCACGCATTTCCGACAGGATGAAATTGGTCGTGCCGTTGATGATGCCCGCCACCCATTCGATGCGATTGGCGGCAAGCCCCTCACGCAGCGCCTTGATGATGGGGATGCCGCCCGCGACCGCTGCCTCGAAAGCGACGATGACGCCCTTCTCCCGCGCCGCGGCGAAGATTTCGTTGCCATACGCGGCCAGGAGCGCCTTGTTGGCGGTAACGACATGCTTGCCGTGCCGGATGGCTTCCAGCGCCAGTTCGCGGGCAATACCGTGACCGCCGATGAGTTCCACGACCACATCGATTTCCGGATCCCGCACCACGGAAAAGGCGTCGTCCGTCAACTTGCAGGCGTTTTGCGTGATTTCCCGCGCCCGCTCCGGGTTCCTGTCGGCCACGGCGGCAATCCGGATCGGACGTCCGGCGCGGCGCGCGATCTCCGCCGCATTGCGCGTCAATACCGTATAAGTACCGCCCCCGACCGTGCCGATGCCAAGGAGACCGACGTTGACTGGCTTCATTTGAGTGTCTTCCTGAATGTTTCAATCCACGCCCGTGACCGGGCAAAACAGTATGGAAGGGGCTACGCCCCTCCCAAGCCAGATTATCCCCTGAAGGGGAAGGTTTCCCACCGGAGTTCGTTTCCGATGAAAAAGCGAAAATGAAAAAAACTTTCTGGAAACAATGGAGGTGACAATTTTCGTCACGCATCGCCCTCCGAAACGCCAGACGCGGCGCCGAGGCTGAATGCGCCATGCTTCCTGCGATACCCTTCCAGAAAACGCGCAATGCGTCCCAGCGCCTCGCGCAGATCGTCCTCGTAGGGCAGGAACACAAGCCGGAAATGATCGGGGCGCGGCCAGTTGAAACCGGTACCCTGCACGAGCAGCACCCGTTCGGCAACGAGCAGTTCCTGGATGAATGCCTGATCGTCGGCAATCGGGTAAACCTTCGGGTCAAGCCGTGGAAACATGTAGAGGCTCGCCTTGGGTTTCACGCAGGAAACGCCGGGAATGGCGCTGATGAGATCGTAGGCGATGTCGCGCTGGCGGCAAAGGCGACCGCTGGGCGCAACCAGGTCGTCAATGCTCTGGTAGCCACCCAGCGCTGTCTGGATCGCGTACTGGCCCGGCACGTTGGAGCAAAGCCGCATCGAAGCCAGCATGTCCAGGCCTTCGGTGTAATCCCGGGCATGCCGTTTGTCGCCACAGACCACGATCCATCCCGCGCGATAGCCGCAACAACGGTAATTCTTGGAAAGACCGTTGAACACGAGCGTGAACACATCTTCGGAAAGCGCCGCCAACGAAGTGTGCGCATTGCCGTCATAGAGCACTTTGTCATATACCTCGTCGGCGCAGAGCACAAGATTGTGCGCGCGGGCGATTTCGATCAGTTCCCTCAGCAGGTCGTCCGGATAGAGCGCGCCGGTGGGATTGTTGGGATTGATGACCACCAGTGCCCGGGTATTGGGCGTGATCTTTTCCCGGATGTCGTCGACGGCGGGCAACCAGCCATTCGCCTCGTCGCAGAGGTAGTGCACGGGCGTGCCCCCGGAAAGCGAAACCGCCGCCGTCCACAAGGGGTAATCCGGCGCGGGCACCAGCACTTCGTCACCAGGGTTCAAAAGCGCGTTCATCGACATGTGGATAAGCTCGGAAACCCCGTTCCCAAGGTAGATATCCTCGATGTCCACACCCTTGATCTGCTGCTGCTGGGTGTAGTGCATGACCGCCTTCCGGGCCGAGAAAATCCCTTTGGAATCGGTGTAGCCCGCCGCGTGGGGCAGGTTCCGGATCATATCGAGCTGGATCTCCTCCGGCGCCTCAAAGCCGAAACTGGCAAGGTTGCCAATGTTGAGCTTGATGATTTGATGGCCTTCTTCCTCCATCAGCCGCGCCTGCGCGAGTACGGGGCCGCGAATGTCGTAGCAGACATCGTCAAGCTTGCGGGATTTCAAGATCGGCTGCATGACGGGGTCCTGTCCTCGCGGCAAGCCGGCGAGCGGGTACAAGGCGCGTTTTCCGGACACGCCGGGTTCTTGGGCAATGTATTCACAAAAGTACGACCGCACGAAAAGCCGTAATCCTATGCCAACCCACTCGCAACCGCAACGCTCCGTGTCAGGGAGCCTCTGGTCGAAAATTCCGGGTAACGACATCCAGTCCGGCATTTTCCAATGCGGCCCCATGACCAACCGCCCAGCCTTCCCGTCGTTTCCGAAAGCCTTTCCGGCTCCCGAATACGCGCCGCGCGCGTGAATCGAGGGCGTCCTGTGATTGAAACGGCCAGACGCTCCCGTCAGCGGACATGACCCACTGTCCTTGCGCGGCACATCCTGATCTTCGCCCGGCGCGCATGGCGCTTATCGCCGGCGCTCCTTCCGCCGGACGCAGCCGTCCGCGGCGGTCATCCCCCCCAGATTTCCGGCGGCGCAAGCAGGCGCTTTACGGGCTGGTCGAACATCAGGTGCTCGTCGATGATGACCGGCACATCCTCGGGTTTGACGCCCAGATACATCAGGCCATCGGGATACACCACCACTGTCGCTCCCAGGTGACACGGGCCCATGCAACCGGTATCGGTCACCATATAGCCCGACTCCCAAAGCTGGCGTTTCTGGAACTCATCCAGAAACGCCTGGTACACCGCGCCGCTGCCGCGATCCCGGCAGGAACCGCGCGGGTGGCCCTGCGGACGCCCCTGGACACAGACCAGTACATGTTTTTTGGGTTTGCCTTGCATGTCGTTCTCCTTTTTGCACTCGGAGAAATCCCCACAGCAAACAAGATGCCAACCAGAGTCCTGTAAAAAATCAACGATTTGGAAATCCGGATTTGCCATATTTCCATCGTTTTGTCGTGTTTGCGACAAGCGCGAAACAACGGTAAAACATCCACCGCGCCTGAAAATCGCGTATCCTGAAAAAATTGTCCCCGGCCTCATGGAGATTCCCTTGATGCGTTGCCTCGTCCGTTATCCCGTTTTCCTGACTCTCGTTGTCCTGACGATCAATCTGGCGCACGCGGAGCTTGTCGTGACTGATCCCTGGGTGCGGGCGACCGTCGCCCGGCAGCAAGCAACCGGCGCGTTCCTGAAGCTTTCCACGCCAACGCCCGCGAAACTGGTGGCGGCATACTCTCCGATCGCGGGCGCGACCGAACTGCACGACATGAAAATGGAAGACGGTGTGATGAAAATGCGCGCGGTCGAAGCCATTCCCCTGTCGCCGGACACCGTTGTCGAATTGAGGCCCGGTGGATTCCACATCATGCTGATGGCGCTGAAGACGTCGCTTGCAGCCGGTCAACGCGTTCCCTTGACTCTGGTCATCGAGAACGAAGAGGGAAAACGCGCGGAATACAGGATTGAAGCGGAAGTGCGTCCACTCAATCACCAGCCGGCGGAATCGGTCATGTCCGCGCCATTGTCCCGCTGATGGAGGAAATCCTATGCGCAAACATTTGTCCTGGCTGTTTTTCCTGTGTTTCCTGGGCGCATCCGCCGTATTCGCGCGTGAAACGTTCCATGCCCCGGAAATCGAGAGTCCCGCGTTCGCGCGGGATTTCCGTCTTCTGGACGCCGGCGGGAAAACGCGCACCCTGGCCGATTGGCGTGGCAAGGTGGTGCTGCTCTTTTTTGGTTATGCCCACTGTCCGGACGTGTGTCCCACCAGCCTGCTGCGCGCCGCGAAGGCCATGACGCTTCTGGGTCCGGCGGCGGAAAGGGTCCAGGTGCTCTTTGTTACCCTGGACCCCAAGCGGGATACGCCCGCCGTGCTGCGCGAATACACTCCGGCATTCCATCCGAGTTTCATTGGGCTGTACGCCTCGCCGCAGGAAACCCCGAAGCTTGCTCGCGATTTCCGGGTGTTTTTTCGCGTCAATCCCGGTCGCGCGCCCGATACGTACACCATCGATCACAGCGTGGTGACCTACGCTTACGATCCCATGGGCAAATTGCGTCTCGCCATTGGCCATGACGCGACGCCCGAGGAAATGGCGGCGGACATCCGGACCCTGCTCGGCGAGCGCAAGTAGCGGTCTTTCGGTCATTCCCGCTGGTTGCAGGACGGGTTGCCGTTCACGAGACAGGGCCGTTCGAAACGGTAAAGGAGATTGGGCTCGGAAATGATGTAGATTGCATCCGCATCATCGACCGCCACGCCCTCGGCTTGCGGGATCGAATGCTTGAGACCGTGCCAGCCGCGCCAGAGAGGCATGAAACTGACCAGTTCGCTTTTGCTGCCATATTCGACAAGCAGACGGGATTCGTCGCTCAGGAGCAGCAGATGGCCGGTCCTGTCGTGCAGGCTTATCGATGAGATGTCGCGCACGAACAGGGCGGAAGGACGCCTGGGTGACCATTCGCGGATTTGCAGATCAAGGACGTTGCCCTTGCGCCATTGCGTGGCGCCATCGATGCTGAAAATGCGCATCGGCGACTTTTCCTTGGCGACGAACAACCGCCGCATTTTTTCATCCCACGATACGCCTTCGAATCCAAGATTGCCGTTCAGGAGAATACCCAACCCCAGCCGGGACGCCTTGGCGACGTCTACCCGCCGGGTGTTCTCATCAATCTCGACCCAGTAAACCTGCTGTTCACGTTCGTCGATCAGCGTGAAAAGATTGCCGTCGACGTAGGAAATGCCTTCGAGATCCGCTACGCCCTCCACGGCAATCAGCCGGAGCAACTGGCCATGTGTGGTGATTTCCGCAATCTGCGCCGGATTGTTGATGACAGCAAAGAGTGTGCCGGCCCGACTGTTGTAGGTCAGACCCGACAGGTTGCGGACGATCCCTTCGACGGGATGCGCGTCAAGCGTAACGCGATAATCAGGCAGCCATAAACTGCGCGACCGCCATGTGTCCGCCTGGCGGCGAACCGCGATCCAGTGATAGGCGAGCGCGGGAAGCTGGTAATGCCAGAAAAGCAGCAACGCGGACAGGAAAAATGCGGAAAGGACAACCGACAACAGGATTTTACGTGGCATGCGCATAGGATGATTCCGGCAAATCCGGGAGTGCCGGGCAATCCATTCCTATGCTTTCAGAAAGACTGCCAACAAGCGCGCGCGCAGCGCGCGCCAGCCATTTCGCAGTGCATATATCCGGCATGACCAGCGCGCAACACGCCAGATGCGATGTGGTTTCAGGATAACGCAAACAACAACGAACGTTCCGACAAATACCGGATGGCGCCTCACCCACTGCGCGCCATTTCGGAAGGTATCCGCCACAGTGAAAACCGGTCCCAGTACGCTCACATGCTGCGCCAGAGCATCCCGCTGCTGGGCGGAACGGGTACGCAGCACGCCGCGTTGCTCACGCAATTCGAGCAGACGAACATTCATGCTGCGTTATCCGGCGACGATGTTCCGGAACGCAAACGATCCACATCGGTCTTGAGCTCGGCAAGGCTCGCCGAAAACATGGAGGAACGCGCGACCCAAGCGCCACGCCCGGCCAAGGCAAGCACCAGGGATACAGTGAAAAAGAGAAGACAGGCGGCCCCCAGCACCACAAGGCGGCTTTCCCAGAAAAGAAACACAAGGAATACGACCAAAAGCACAGCGCTGACGATGAATGTCGCCAATGCCAGGAGGGTACAGGTCATGGCTCCAACGAAGCGGAGTTTTTCCTCCTCGACTTCATTGGCAAGCAACGCAAGGCGTGTTCGGCCAATGTCGAGCAAATCCGCAAGCGTCAGCCGCAAGCCCTGGAACAGCCGGGACGCTTTCTCCGTCATCAATCTCAGCGGCGGCTAATCAGCACGCCGAGTACAAGTCCGACAAGAGAGGCTACGCCAACCGCTTTCCAGGGATGGTCGTGCACGAAATCATCCGTGGCGCGCGCGCAGGCCTTGGTCTTGTCGACCACGACAGCCTCGATGTCTTCCAGGCGCACCTTGATGTCTTTCAGGCGCGCTTCGATCCGGGCGCGCACACCGGCGGCTTTTTCGCCCGCGGTGTCGGCAATGTTCTTGGCAATATCCTCAAGATCGGCGCGAACCGCCTTCAGATCGGCGGAAAGCTTCTCTGCGCTGGATGGGGAGGGGGGGGTGAATTCGGACATAAGGAACCTCTCGTGCAGTCGATGGAAAACAAAGGGGAAAAGAAACATGTGGAAGGTTAGCGGTTTCATGCCGTCAATGCAATGTCCAGCGTTGTCACTGTCTTCCGACTGTCCGCTTTTATGGTGTACAGGTTACCCGATCGTCATGAATTTTTTCAGGGAGACACATCCGGCGCGGACAAAACTGTCACAAGTGGAGATACGGAAAACAGGATTCAGGAAATCCGCCCGCCGAGGCTGGAACACGCGCTGTTTCCACAGCGGGTATCGCCGTGATGGCGGGCGAATGTGGCGACGATCAACGATCGCAAGCGGACTGATCTGGGCTTCCGGACGCGCGAATGAGACGGACACAAGCTCTATTCGTAGCGCACATCCAGAATCTCATATTCCCGCGCGCCGCCTGGCGCCTGCACCTGCGCCACGTCGCCAGCATATTTGCCGATCAGGGCGCGGGCGATGGGGGCGCTGACGGAAATCTTGCCCTGCCGGATGTCGGCCTCGTCCTCGCCGACGATCTGGTAGGTGACGCGCTCGCCGGAATCCTGGTCTTCCATGTCCACGGTCGCGCCGAAGA
>JAISME010000178.1 GCA_031276915.1 Zoogloeaceae bacterium | reverse complement strand
ATTTTCGCATATTCCGGTTTGTCAAGTCTTTTTACACTTTTTCCCGCATCCCATTCGTACATATTGCATGCGCACAACACAGCGGATGTTTCAGTCGATGCTTCCGAAAACGGCAGGGTAGAAAACATGATGAATCGCTTGTCCGACTTGTCAGGAAAGGAATCTGGAATTCGAAAAAGCAACATATGTGCCGCCTGTCCGGCTTCGCGGGATTTCCCCCGCTCGCGTGCATTTGCGCCGTCTCCCCGCCAACAGCAAGATCACAACACCTCCACAAAGTGACATTTTTCGCGCGTCAAGTGACAAGAATTGTCACAAAATAGGGAACTTCCTCCGGCTCACGACCGTTCGCTTTCCAGACGCTTTTCCGATCCGATCCCGGTATACTCCAGATTTTTCCTGTTGATTTCCCCATGCAGAATCCTGACGCCATTGTTGCCGAGGCCAGGGCCGCTTTTGCCGCCATGACCGATCCGGATGCGCTTGAGCAGACAAAGGCGCGCTATCTGGGGAAAAACGGGCAGATCACCGAATTGCTGAAGGGACTGGCGAAGCACTCCCCGGAAGAGCGGAAAAGCCTGGGAGCCGCCATCAATCGCGCCAAGGGCGCCGTGGAGGCAGCCCTGAGCGAACGGCGCGAGGCAATCCGGCAGGCGGCGCTGGCGGCGCGCCTGGCCGAGGAGGCGCTGGATGTCACGTTGCCCGGTCGCGGCGAGGAAAAAGGGGGGGTGCATCCGGTCACGCGCACACTGGAGCGCATCGAGGCGCTTTTCCGCTCCATCGGGTTCAGCGTGGCCGACGGGCCGGAAATCGAGGAGGATTTCTACAACTTCACGGCGCTCAACATGCCGGAAGACCATCCGGCCCGGTCGATGCACGATACCTTTTTCCTGCTGGACGAACACGGCAGGGTTTCCGAAAACATGTTGCTGCGCACCCACACGAGTCCGATCCAGGCGCGCCACATGCAAGCGCATGTCGCCAGGTACAAGGATTGGAGCAGCATGCCGGAGATTCGCGTCATCGCGCCGGGACGGGTGTATCGCGTCGATTCGGACGCGACGCACGCCCCGATGTTCCATCAGGTGGAGGGGCTGTGGGTGGGCGAAAACGTCTCGTTCGCCGACCTCAGGGGCGTGATCGCCGATTTCCTGAAACGCTTTTTCGAAACGGACGACCTGAACGTGCGTTTTCGTCCTTCCTTCTTTCCATTTACTGAGCCTTCCGCTGAAATCGATGTGGCTTTCATGCGCGGTGCGCTGGAAGGCCGCTGGCTGGAGATCGCCGGCTGCGGCATGGTGCATCCCAACGTGCTGAAGCACGCCGGCATCGATCCGGAAAAATATACCGGCTTTGCCTTCGGCTTTGGCCCGGATCGTCTGGCCATGCTGCGTTACGGCGTCAATGACCTGCGCCTTTTTTTCGAGGGCGACCTGCGCTTTCTGCGGCAATTCGTCTGACACCGGAGCGTGCCGGAGCGCCACGCCGCCGGGCGCGCCATTTCCAAGAAGCATAAAAGAGAACGTTCATGAAATTCCCCGAATCCTGGTTGCGAACTTTTGTCGATCCCATGATTTCCAGCGACGAACTCGCCGCGCTGCTCACGATGTCCGGACTGGAAGTGGAGGAAATGGAATCCGTCGCTCCGGATTTCCGGCATGTCGTGGTGGCCGGAATCCTGGAGGTGCGCAGGCACCCGGACGCCGATCGGCTCAATGTCTGCGTGGTCGACACAGGCGAGGGCGCACCCCGGCAAATCGTTTGCGGCGCGCCCAACGCGGTGGCTGGAATGAAAGCGCCGTGCGCCCTGCCGGGCGCCGTGCTGCCGGGCAACCTCTCCGTCAAGGCGGCCAGGTTGCGGGGTGTCGATTCGGCGGGCATGCTGTGTTCCGCGAAGGAACTGGGCATTTCCGATGAGGCTTCCGGGTTGCTGGTCCTGCCGCCGGACGCGCCGGCTGGAACGAATATCCGCCAGTATCTGGACCTGGACGACAAGCGCTTCACGCTGAAACTCACGCCCAACCGCGCCGATTGCCTCTCGCTTGCAGGCATCGCCCGCGAGGTTTCGGCGTTGACCGGGGTGGTCGCGCGATTTCCCGCCGTTTCGCCCGCGCCGGTGACAGTCGATGCGCGGCGCGCGGTCAGGCTGGATGCGCCCGCGGCCTGCCCACGCTATTGCGGGCGGGTGATCGAAGATGTTGACGCGCGCGCGCCAACGCCGGAATGGATGCGCCGTCGCTTGGAAAGAAGTGGCGTTCGCTGCATTTCCGCACTGGTAGATGTCACCAATTACGTCCTTCTGGAACTGGGCCAGCCCCTGCATGCATTCGACGCGCAAAAACTTTCCCGCGCGATCCATGTCCGCACGGCGCGTTCGGGCGAGCAACTGCGGCTCCTGAATGAACAGACCGTAACGCTTGCCGACGATGTGCTGGTGATTGCCGACGACCTGAACGTGCTGGCGATGGCGGGCATCATGGGCGGGGAGATGAGCGGCGTGACAATGGAGACGCAAAGCGTCTTTCTCGAATCCGCGTTCTTCACGCCCGGGGCCGTCGCCGGGCGGGCGCGGCGTTACAATTTTTCGAGCGACGCGTCGCACCGCTACGAACGGGGTGTCGATTTCGCCAATGTCCGGAACGCGCTGGAGCGGGCGACGCAATTGATCCTGGAAATCTGTGGCGGCAAGGCGGGTCCGGTGACAGAAGCCGTTTCGGAAACACACCTGCCCGCGCGTCCGCCGGTGCGCCTGCGTCCCGATCGTGTTTCCAGCGTGCTGGGCATGGCTTTCCAGGAGACGCAGATCGCCGGAATCCTGGAGCGGCTGCTCCTGCCCTTCACCCGCGAGGGGAAGGATTTTCTGGTGACGCCGCCCAGTTATCGCTTTGACCTTGCGGTCGAGGAGGACCTGATCGAGGAGGTCGCCCGCATCCACGGGTATGACAACCTGCCCGCGCGCGCGCCAGAGGGCCGCCTTGGCATGTTGGCGCAGCCAGAAACCCGGCGACCGCTTGCCGTCGTGCGCCAGCAGTTGGCGGATCGCGGGTTTCAGGAAGTCATCAATTTCGCCTTCGTGGAAGAAGCGTGGGAGACCGATTTCGCCGCCAACGCGACGCCGGTCCGGCTCGCCAATCCCATTGCCAGCCAGTTGGCGGTAATGCGTTCCACGCTGATCGGCGGTCTTGTGGAAAATCTCTCCGTCAATCTTCGGCGCAAGCAGTCGCGTGTGCGTCTCTTCGAGACGGGGCGCTGCTTTTCACGCGACGCGCGGGGCGCCTACCTCCAGCCCTGGCGACTGGCGGCGCTGGCCTATGGTCCGGCCTTGCCGGAGGGATGGGGGAACAACGGACGAAACGCGGATTTCTTCGATTTGAAGGGCGATCTGGAAGCCCTGCTTTCCCCCGCGACGGCGGCTTTCGCCCGGCTGGAGCACCCGGCGCTCCATCCCGGACGCGCCGCCGGCGTCCACCTGGACGGCGCATGCATTGGCTGGATCGGTGAACTGCATCCGCGATGGGTGCAGAAATATGGCCTGCCGACGCCGCCCGTCCTGTTCGAGATCGAACTGGAGCGCGCGCTTCAGGCGCGTCTGCCGGCATATGCCGAGGTTTCGAAGTTCCAGCCCGCGATCCGCGACCTGGCGATCGTGGTCGACCGGGATCTGCCGCTGGAAGCTGTGTTCGACGCCATGCGACAGTGCGCGCCACCGCTGGTTTCCGATGTCCGGCTTTTCGATTTGTACCAGGGAAAGGGAATTCCGGAAGGAAAGAAAAGTCTTGCCTTCCGGATAGTTATACAAGATACTGAATGTACTTTGCTAGACGCGGACATCGATGCCTCTGTCGTAAAAATTGCGGAATATCTGGCGCAGAACCTGAACGCCCAGCGCCGCGCATAATGAAGAAGGCAGTCTTCCCAAACCATGATGACTTTGACGAAAGCCGATCTGGCCGACTTGCTGTTCGAACAGGTAGGTCTCAACAAACGAGAAGCCAAGGACATGGTAGAAGCGTTTTTTGAGGAAATCCGCGATGCCCTGGAGCAGGGGGATAGCGTCAAGCTCGCCGGGTTTGGCAATTTCCAGTTGCGCGACAAGCCGCAGCGGCCAGGCCGCAATCCCAAGACCGGAGAGGAAATTCCCATCACGGCGCGTCGCGTCGTTACTTTTCACGCCAGCCAGAAACTGAAGTCCGACGTCGAGGCGACTTTCCATGGAAACCAGGCCTGACCAGCCGGTCGCGGATGCGGACGCGTTGCCGCCAATACCCGCCAAGCGTTATTTCACCATCGGTGAAGTGAGCGAGCTGTGCGGCGTCCGACCGCATGTGCTGCGCTACTGGGAACATGAATTCACCCAGTTGAAGCCGGTCAAGCGGCGTGGCAACCGGCGCTATTACCAGCATCACGAAGTCCTTCTGGTGCGGCGCATCCGGGAACTGCTCTACCAGGAAGGCTTTACCATCAGCGGTGCGCGCAATTACCTGGAAAAAAGCATCCTGGAGGGGGGGGAAAGTGGAAGTGGCGCGTTGACCACCGCCAGTATCCGGGAGGAATTGCGGGCGATTCTGGAGTTGCTGGTATCCGGGCGGGACGCCTGACGCGCCGATGAGCGGTTTTCCCGCGCCACTCGCTGGTTCCCTGCTGCTCCTGTTCCTCGTCGGCTTGGCAAGCGGCGTGCATTGCGTCGGCATGTGCGGTGGGATCGTGAGCGCCCTCTCCCTGGGCGGCGCGCCCCGGTTTTCCCTGCACCTTGCCTATAACCTGGGCCGGATCATTTCCTATGGGTGCGCGGGTTTCCTGGTTGGGGCGCTGGGCGCTGGCAGCACGGCCCTGGCGGAACAGTTGCCTGTTCGCCTCGCGTTTCTGGCGTTTGCCAACGGTATGTTGCTGCTGCTGGGAATCTATTTCATGGGCGCGGTTCGCGCGCTCGCCTTCATGGAAAGCATGGGCCGGGGCCTCTGGCGGCGACTCCAGCCCTTTTCCCGGCGTTTCCTGCCCGTGCGGAACATCGCCCAGGCGTTTCCTCTCGGCCTGTTGTGGGGCTGGCTGCCCTGCGGGCTGGTCTATACTGCCCTGGCCAATGCCCTGAGCGCCGAATCCGCCAGTGAAGGCGCGCTCCGGATGCTGGCTTTTGGTCTGGGGACGTTGCCGAATCTCTTGCTGACCGGTTTCTTGCTGGCGCGATTCCGGAACTGGATTCGGAAACCCTGGGCGCGTTTCTGCGCGGGCAGCCTGATCCTGGCCTATGGACTGCACGGGCTCTACGCCGTTTTCCGGTTGGCGTAGTCTTCCAGCGCGGTACGGGAGACCGCCTCGCCTTCTGGTTCCTGTTTCTGATCGTAAAACGCGAATCCCGCCCTTCGGTCCGGAGCGCCATTTGTCGCGCCGATCCTTTTGGGCAGGGTTGCGAACCGGAGGAATCCATTTCGTGATAAGAATGCGCGGCGTGTGTCGGCCATGCCGGTTGACGCGCAGTTCATTTTTTCCGGATCGTCACGTGCCATGCCGTGCCCTTGCGGATTTGTTCCTCGATGACATGGCCTTCGGCCCTGACCGACTGCGGCACATTCTCGATGGGCGCACCGTCATCCAGGACGATTTCCAGCAGTTCGCCGCTTTTCATCTGCGCCAGATCCATCTTGGTCTTCACGAAATTCATCGGGCAGGCGACTCCTCGATAATCCTTGAACCGCTCCACGCGTTCCGCGGACGGTGATGTTTCGGCTGACCTCTCGCCCTCCGCCGGATTGCCATTCGCGGGGTTTCCGTCCTCGGAAGCGTTCCCGGGTTGCCTTGCGGAATCCTTGCCGTCCGCGGGGCCGGGAGGACGGAAGGTCAGGGTGTTGTCCATGGTGTCGTAGAGAGCGATGACTGCCTGGGCAAGCCGCGCGACTTCCGGCGTGGCTTCGCCTTCCAGCAGGGGAGTGAAGGCGGCGTCGACAAGACCGGAGTCAATGAATTGTTTCCGGAACGCCTTGAGGACCTCCCCTTCGTCGCGGGCTTCCTCGCCGCGCGTCACCAGCAGCATCCGGGCGGACAGAAGGCGGATGACCGCGAGATTTTCCGGTGTCGGCTCCTGTTTCAGCGCGGCGTTCAATGCCTTCTTGTCGGCCTCGATCAGATCGTACATGCCCGCGCTGCATTCGCCGGCGCCGCGTCCCTTCAGGGAAAAGACCTCTTTTGCGAGATGATCGAAGTAGGGGTTCTTGTCTTCCTCGAAAGTGGGGATTTCCACATGGCGTTTGGCGATTTCGGCCACAATGGCGTCGCCGCCCGCATCGATCCAGTCGGCGAATCCGGCATGGCCGGGCCGCAACGGAATCCAGGTTCTCAGGACCTCGACGACGAAACGGGGCAGATGAAAGGCGGCGACTTCCCCAACCTTCCAGGCAAAGCGGGTGACGCCATCGCCGATTCTCGCGCCGACGAAAACGTTGTAGGCGGGATACAGTATGCCCTTGTTGCGGGACGCCTTTCCGAAAAAGCCCAGGTCGGCGATTTCGTGCTTGCCGCAACTGTTGGGACAGCCGGACATGTGGATGCGCAATCCCTGAATGGCGTCCAGATCGAGATCGGGCGCGGCGGCGAGCGCCTTTTCGATGGCGAGTTGCGCGCCGCGGGGAACGGTGATGCCCAACTGGCAGGTGGCCGCGCCGGTGCAGACAACCATGTCGCCCAGAAGCGCCGGCTTTTGCGCAAGCGGCGAAAAATCCCTGAGGACCGGGTAGAGCGCGCGCAGGGTCTCGGCGGCAAGGTTGCGCAGGTAAAGATTCTGGTCGCCCGCGAAGCGGATCGTCTCCGCGTGCGCTACGGCGTCCTGCAGGGCCAGCGCCAGTTCCCTGGCTTTTCCGGCGGGGATGTCACCCATCGGCAACGGCATCTTGACCGCGTAATGACCATTCTGTTTTTGCGGAATGACAAAACGCCGCCACCAGATGGCTTCTTCGGGTGAAAGCGCGGGAGATTCCGCATCGACGGGCGTGATCGCAAAAGCCGCTTTCAGCACGATCTCCCAACCGCCACGGGCACGAATTTCCGCGCGCTTTTCATCGACCAGGGCGCGGAAGGATTCCAGCCCCAGTTCTTCCACCAGAAAACGCAGCCGCGCCGCATGCTTGTTCCTGCGGTTTCCACGGGTGTCGAAAACTTCCTTGATCGCTTGCGCGAGCAGGAAAATTTCCGCCTCCGGCAGGAAATCGACAAAAAGCTGTCCCAGACGGGAATGCGCGCCCATGCCGCCGGCGATGTAAATACAAAAGCCGCGCTGGCCATCCCGCTCCCTGGCGATGAAGCCAACATCGCTGAAAGTCGCGCCGCCCCGATCCGCGTCCGAGCCGCTGAAAGCGATCTTGAATTTGCGTGGAAGCGCATAGGAATCCTTTTGCGCCAGCATTTTTTCCGTCAGCGCGAGCGCGTGCGGGGTGATGTCGAAAACTTCGTCGGGCGCGATGCCCGCGCAAGGGTCGGCGGTGATGTTGCGCACGGTGTTGCCGCCGCCGCCTCGACCGGTAAGTCCGGCAAGATGCAGGCCACTGACAACCGGCAGGAAATCCTCAAGCTTCACATAATGCAGTTGCACGCCGCCGCGGGTAGTGACGTGGAGAGTGCCGTTTGCATAGGTTTCGGCGAGTTCCGCGAGCGCCAGGAGCTGCGCGGGCGTGAGGAGTCCGCCCGTGAGTTTGACGCGCACCATGTAGGTGTTGGCTTCGCGCTGCTCGTAGATGCCGAAAGGGACGCGGATGGTCTTGAACGTGAGCGCGTCGAGCCGTCCCGCGACGAAATCGGCGTACTGTCGCCGGAAGGTCTGGAAATCGTCCCGCACGGAAGCGGGAATGACATAGCCGGTCATGGCAGCACCTCGATCTCTTCATGCTCGACAGCGCCTTTCCGGATTCGGAAGGATTTCACCACTGGCGCGGCATCCGCGAGCGAAACGATGAGGTAATGGAGGCTGGGATCGCAGGCGAGCCGGATGTCTTCTTCCGAAGGCCGCGCCGGCGTGGCGGGGTGCGCGTGATAGCAGGCGATGAGTTTCATGCCCTGCTTTCCGGCTTCTTTCAGGGCCGCGAATTGTTCGGCGGGGTCAAAGGCGAAGTGTTCGGCGCTCTGGTCGACATTGCGCATCGGGAAATGCGCGCCGATCGTGTCGCCTTCTTCCGCGCGCAGTCCGGCAAGATAGCCGCATGCCTCGATCGGGGCGTCCTTTCGGGCGTGCGTGATGATGGCTTCGTAGATGGTCCGGGGGACTTTCAGCATGGGAAAACCTTTGATGCGCGTGTTGGGGGGAACAGGTACGGGGGGATTGTGGCACGGGAAAATCGGCGCGGATTCCCTACCGGGATGTGAATATTCCGTGGCGGGCAGCGCTCTTCGCGGTTGCCGCTTGCCGTCGCGTTGTTTTGTCCTGTCGCTGGCGGGTTGCGCGCGGGCGGACTGGAATCATCGTCTTCCATCTGCGGAATTCTTGATGTCGCACACCGGCTGTTCGTAATCCTCGAGTTTTCGGATGCCCGTGCCGGCGCAGACCCGGCAGCGAGGGTTGGGTTTCAGTCTGGTTTTCCGGAACTGCATGCTCCTGGCGTCGAAATTCAGGAGCGCGTTGTAGAGCGGTTCGCCGACACCGGTGATGACCTTGAGCGCCTCGGTGGCCTGAATGGTGCCAAGCATTCCGGCCACCGCGCCGAGAACCCCGGCGGAAGAGCAGGTGGGAACCACGCCCGCGGGCGGCGGCGCGTTGAAGACACAAGCGTAGCATGCCGTCTCGCGGGGACGGACAGTCATGGTCTGGCCATTGAAGCGCAGGATGCCACCGTGCGAATAGGGCTTGCCGGCAAGCACGCAGGCGTCATTGATGAGGAACTTGGCGGCGAAATTGTCGGTGCCATCGATCACGAAATCGTAGGGCGCGATGATCTCCAGGATGTTGCTGGAATCCAGCATGGTTCGGTATGTATTTACCGTCACGCCGGGATTGATGGCCCGCATTTTCCTCTTGGCGGATTCCACCTTTGGCGCGCCAACATCTTCGGTGGCGTGGATGATCTGCCGCTGCAGGTTGGAAAGATCAACTGCGTCGCCGTCCACAATGCCAATCACGCCAACTCCTGCCGCCGCAAGATAATAGGCAACCGGCGCGCCCAGACCGCCCGCGCCGATGATGAGCACACTGCTTTCCAGGATTTTTGCTTGCCCCTCGATTCCGATGTCTTCGAGGATGATGTGTCTTGAGTAACGCTCCAGTTCCTGGTCGGTGAATTCCCTCACTGCCCGCCTCCCATGAAATAGAGGAAATTCACCGTGTCGCCTTCCTTCAGGAAGGTGACATCGTAATCCGCCTTGTTGACGAAATCCTCGTTCAACTGCACGGAAACCATGTCCGGCAGTTCGACCGACTCGAGTTTCAGAAGATCGGCAAGCGAAAGGGTCGTTTCGGAAAAGAACTTGCCGTCACCGTTGATGACGAGTTGCATGGGAGACTCCTGAACGGAAAAGACCACATCCGGACCACGTGCCCGGATGCGCGCGCAAGAGGATAACGTAGCGCGGTCGAAACTGACAAAGATCGTCTTGTTACATGCATATTCCAGAATCGGTCCTGCGGACAGCAACCCTGCGGACAGCAGCTCTGCGGACAGCAATTTTACGGACTGCGTTCTCTCGGATGGCGATTCCTCTTCGACAGCCGGCGGAATATATGGAAATTTATTGTCCGCGGACTGAAATGTGTCGTGGTTTCCCCGTTTCCACGAAGTCTTGTCCGCGCGCGTTTTGGCTGCATCCATCGTCGGACCATGAACGCCCGCTTTGTCGAGGCGCGCGAGGAAAGCCTTGCCCAGGATTGCCTTGTTTCCAGTCCGGTTTCTTGCGCCGGGTGGTGGCGGTAACAGGAGGGTACAAGGTGGGGAGAGGTTAGGAGGATGGGGGGTTGTGCTGTTCCCGCGCTATTTCGGGGAATTGCCGCTGTGCGGTTTTGTTCTCCTGAAAGAGCACAAGGTGACATTTTTTGGTTCATTGGTGACGAATATTGTCACTTCCTGTGTTGTTGGGGTGGGGGTGGGAGGAGGGATAAGGAAGGGTAATCAAGGGGTTAAGGGATTTTGGTGTTTCTGGCACATGTCTTGCGTGTAGATTGCCATGATGAAGTGTGGCAGGGCAGGAGCTGGAAGTGAAAAGAGGTGTTGAGGTTT
>JAISME010000171.1 GCA_031276915.1 Zoogloeaceae bacterium | reverse complement strand
ACAAAATTTTGATGTTGGCTCCATTGTCTGGGGTTGCCATCCGTACCCCACGAGCCAAGGCCAATCTTTCGGCAAAATAGCCAAGTACCTGCCCAGCCGGTGCCGCTACAAACACCCTAGTATGACAAACTGAGGATCAAGTCCGATACGGCCCAAAACCGCCTCGCAAGAAGCAGGTTCCGGGTATTCCAGCAACGCGCAACGCCACGGACCGTTGACAAGGAAATTCCCCCCGGCAGTAAATCCCGGGGGATTTTTTTCCATCGTCGTGAAACACACTCCAGTCTGGAATCCAGATCGTGGATCAGGGGAGTCAGGGAATCCCCGACTTGTCGTGCTTTCCAGACACGAGAAAACGCCTGACAAACACGCGAGGTTACAAGGTAGAATGCGTTCGCGCGCGGGTGGCGAAATTGGTAGACGCGCTGGATTTAGGTTCCAGTGCCGAAAGGTATGCGGGTTCGACTCCCGCCCCGCGCACCAGGGATTTCGGGGGTGTTCCAAATCCCGGATTGGCCGCAGGGAACAACGGTGGATGGAGCGCCTTGTACGAAAGGACGTTTTGCCTGAAACTTGACGGCCCGAATCAATTTCCGTTACCGACAACCATGTTTTTGGCCATGAACCGTTTCAAGATCGCCCGTGGACACGAGAAGGCATTCGTCGAACACTGGCAGCGCCGGGAAAGCTATCTGGGAGAAGTTCCGGGATTCGTCCGTTTTCATCTGCTGCGCGGCGCAAGCAACGAGACATATACCCTGTTCGCGTCTCATACGGAATGGGAGTCGGAACAGGCCTTTGCCGACTGGACACACTCGGAAGCCTTCATGAAAGCGCATGTCAACGCGGGAAAAACCGCCCGCGAATGGTATCTGGAAGGGCCGCAACTGGAGCTTTTTTCCACCGTGCTGTAAGTGTGCCGGTTTTGCTCAATCCGGGCCTGGCGCCGCGCGCAGGGTCAGGATGCCGTTGCGCTGGGTAAATTCCAGTTGGCCCAGGGCGTTCATGCCCAACAGGATTTGATCGTCCTCCAGCCCCGGATTCAGATGCGCGCGCACATTCGAGAAGTGAAACGGGCCGAAACCCAGGTCTTTTATCCTTGTCGCGTAGACTGTGCCCGTTCCGTTCGCGGTCGAGATGGCGCCTTGCGCGCCGGCTTCCAGATTCAGGATATGGGCCAGATGCGCCGGAACGGAAACTTGCGTCGCGCCGGTATCGATCAGGAAAACTACGGGCTTTCCGTTGATGACGCCAGGAACAACGTAATGACCGGCGCGGTTGCGCTGGAGCGCGAGTTCCCCGTTTCCTTCCTCCACGCGCAGACCCCGGTTTGGATTGTGCTGCCGGTCCAGGAACTCTGAAGCAGCCAGCCAGGAAACTCCGAGCAGGGTAATCCAGAAAGCCGCGATCATCCCCGTCCGCATTTGCCGTTCCCCGGCTTGTGGTGACGCGAGGGCGGTCTTGCGTGACATGCGAATCCTCCCATAGACGACGGGTGCAGATAGTACCATCAGCACCATCGCGGTTTGGGCTTGTCACAACAGTACTGGACAGCGCTTTCACGGAGAGCGGCCCGCGTCGCGGCCCGTACCCGTACCCGTATCCGTATCCGTACCCGTAGACTTGCTACAATCCGGATTCCCTGCGTTTGGTGCAAAATCCCGCCACAGCGCGGAAAAACGCGGCGCGACGCCCGGTTTTTCGGCGGCGAGAGTGATCGACCGGCATTCCCCCGCCTGTCGCTCTCCCCGAATCCGGAAGGGGTTTTCCCTTTCCGGGTTGCCGTGTTGGAGACCCCAACCTGGAGATCGGAGTTCCACGCGCCGATTCTTTCGGGCGGGGTTACAAACCAGAGTTCGTTTCACGATGAAAGGAGTTTTCCCATGTCGAAATTATTGCGTTCCCTGTCGTTCTTCCTCGTTCTGGCGGGGTTGCCACTCATCGTTGCGGCAGCCGGGCTGCCGGTAGTGGATCTCTATAAAAACGCGTCTTGCTCCTGTTGCGGCGCATGGGAAAAGCACATGCAGGCCGCGGGATTCCGCGTGCGTGTGCACTTGTCCGAGGATATCAACGCCACGCGCGCCCGGATGGGCATGCCAGCGGATTACGCCTCGTGCCACACGGCCAGGATTGGCGACTACCTGCTGGAAGGCCATGTCCCCGCAAGCGATGTGAGGCGCTTGCTGGTCGAGCGGCCCAGGGCCATTGGCCTTGCGGTGCCCGGTATGCCCTTGGGCGCACCGGGCATGGAAGCGCCGCGGGCACAGGGTTACGATACCTTGCTGGTTCTTCCAAAGGGTTCCCGGGTTTTTCAGCGGCACCCGGTGAAATAATGAATGTTCCAGTTCTGGATTCCGAACGAGGTTGAGCATGTCCCGTTTTGTGTCATTGTCTGCCGGGTTTCCGGCGGTCCGCATGCGCCGCATGCGGCGTGACGATTTTTCGCGCCGTCTGATGCGTGAATCCGTGCTGCTGCCGAATGATCTCATCTATCCGGTTTTTGTCCTGGACGGCGAAAACCGAACGGAAGCCGTCGCCTCCATGCCGGGAGTCGCGCGACAGAGCCTGGATCATCTGTTGCGCGTGGCAGAGCGCGCCATCGCGCTGGGCATTCCCGCCCTGGCGCTTTTCCCCGTGATCGACGCGGCGCTGAAATCTCCGGATGCCCGCGAAGCCTGGAATCCGGATGGTCTGGTTCCGCGCGCGGTGGAGACGCTGAAAAAACGTTTCCCTGAACTCGGCGTCATCACGGATGTGGCGCTCGATCCCTATACCAGTCACGGCCAGGACGGCCTGATCGATCCGGATGACCCCAGGGGCTACGTGTTGAATGACGAGACCTTGACGGCGCTGGCGAAACAGGCGCGCTGCCATGCCGAAGCGGGCGCGGACGTGGTAGCGCCTTCGGACATGATGGATGGCCGCGTCGCGCGCATCCGTTCCGAGCTGGATGGGGCGGGGCTGATCTACACGCGCATCCTGGCATATTCCGCCAAGTACGCCTCTTCCTTTTACGGCCCTTTCCGCGACGCGGTAGGATCGGCGGGCAACCTGGGAAAAGGCGACAAATGCACCTACCAGATGGATCCGGCAAACGGGGACGAAGCCTTGCGCGAGGTCGCGCTCGATCTCGCGGAAGGCGCGGACATGGTCATGGTCAAGCCCGGCATGCCATATCTGGACATCGTGCGGCGGGTCAAGGAGCAATTCGGCGTACCCACCTACGCATACCAGGTGAGCGGCGAATACGCGATGCTGAAAGCCGCCGCGCGTAACGGTTGGCTGGAGGAAAAGGCCGTGGTCCTGGAAAGCCTGCTGGCGTTCAAGCGGGCCGGGGCGGACGGCATTCTCACCTATTTCGCGCTGGACGCGGCAAAGTGGCTGGACTGACTTCCCCGCGCCACTTTTTTCTCCAACGCTTCCCAGACAGTCAGCGCGTCACGCGCCGCGGCGACATCATGGACGCGAATAATGCGCGCGCCTTTTTGCGCGGCCATGACCGCCGCCGCCAGGGAGGCCGCCTGCCGCTCGGAAACCGGACGACCGGTGAGTTCTCCGAGCATCGTCTTTCGGCAAACGCCCGCGAGAAGAGGAAGACCATCCGGCGCGACCTCCGGCAGACGCCGAAAAAGCTCGAGATTGTGCTCCAGGTTTTTCCCGAAGCCAAAGCCGGGGTCGAGCACCAGACGCGCATCGGCAATGCCCACTTTTCGACAGGCGCGGACACGCTCGACCAGGAAATCGCCGACTTCCTTCACCACGTCGACATAGACCGGATTTCGCTGCATGTTGCGCGGCTCGCCCTGCATGTGCATGAGGCAAAGGCCGCAATCGCTGGCGGCCACGGCATCCAGCGCGCCGGGCGCGCGCAGGGCGTTGATGTCGTTCACCATGTCCGCGCCTGCGGCAAGCGCGGCGCGCATGACTTCCGGCTTGTAGGTGTCAATGGAGATGGGCACGTTCCAGGCGCGGATGACTTCCAGTACCGGCAACAGACGGTCGAGTTCCTCCTGCAACGAAGTGGGTTCGGACCCGGGACGCGTGGATTCCGCGCCCAGGTCGAGCATGTCTGCTCCTGATTCCCACTGGGTGCGGGCGTGGGCAATAGCCGCCGTCGTGTTCCTGCCCAGCCCGTCGCCGGAAAAGGAATCGGGCGTGAGGTTGACGATGCCCATGATGAGTGGACGCTCCAGCGAGAGGCGAAAACGCCCGCAACGCAGGGAGGAAATAGAGTGAGTCATGAAGGTTCCCTGTCCTTGTCTGCGCTCGTTCCCTTTTCTGGAAACAGCTTTTCTGGTTCAAGCGCGAATTTCATACATCCGAATCCGGTTGCAATCAAAAACAGCGCAATGAATTCCATGCACGAGCTTCCCAATATAAACGCCGGGAATTCGTATTTTCTCCATTCCACAAAAGAAAATTCATAGACAACAATTGCCAGTCCCGCCGCGAAACAAGAAAGGCCAAGCAGGAACAGGACAAAAACGACAGCATGCTGCCTCACCTTTCCGCGTAGACGCGGAAGTTCTGGATGGGACGATTGGGAGGGATGATTCATAAACGGTCTGCCCGGAAAGCCTCGTCTTTCGGAGAGTATGGCCGGGACGTGGTTTTCATGCGCATGTAGCCGTATCTTGCCGCAAGCAGTCCGAGTCCACCACATATCCAAAATAAAACCCACGCCAAGACTACCATTATTTCCGCGTATCTGACGCGAAATAAGACACACAAAACCAGCAAAAGCCCGATCCCCATTAACAACAGGAATCTTGAGTATTCCACTGGTCCCATGACGAAATAGAGATATACATGATACCCCGCAAAGATCGCCAATCCTGTCACAAGAAAAAAAAGGCCATGCAGGAATTGGAGAATGCCGAATACCAGAGCAAGAAAGCACTGTCCCGCGCAGGCGGCACGCAATGCTCTGAAAAGCTCAAAAGAACAAAGGATGACACACGCGAAGAAAATCATCGGCATGAGTATAAGCGGCACGAACAGGATCATTGTCCATGAATCGTCAGGAACATCAGGGATATTGAGCGCGAGAATAGAAGACGCCAGTCAAACCGTAACAGCAAGGACGAACTTCGCCGCTTCCCTGCGCAAACGCGGAGGTCCTGGATGGAAGGGTAGCACGGGATGCATCACGAAGTTCTTTCAATCGATGTTCCGTGATCGTGGGTGAGGTTCTTGCCAGAACCAAAGTCTGGATCAAGCGCTAGCCGCTCATTGCTGTAATGAGGCAAAGGTCGCAATCGCTTCGGATCGGCATCCGATTTGCCATGCTTCAAAAAACCGCTGGTATCTTTACTTCACCGTAATCGACGACATGATTTTCCGGCCTATCGGCACCCATTCCTCGGCCTGTTCGACCACTGAATTGAACGCGATCAACAAAAATCGGTTGTCAACAGACGTGCCGTAAATGATATTGTGAATCTGCGTGTCGATTGCGGGCGATACAAATTCCATCACGATGAACGTGTTGCCGTTTTGCACGATCACCTCATCCCTGAACCATTCGGCAGAGGGGTATAGATTGTGCATCATTTGTGAAATGAATGAATGCGCCGCATGGATTTGGGAAGGTTGCAAGGCGTCATTCGTGTGGTTGAACGCCAAGGTTACGATGCCTCCCGCGGTATTGCTCAGAACTTCGGTGGGTCTTCTCGACATCGGATATTTGATTTCCAGCGTCTCTTTGGACATTGGCTGGAAGTCACTTGGCGCGAGAAGGAAAATTTTCCCGCCCAGCGCGGTGGTTTCAACAAGTTCCACTGCATGCGCGGACAGACTCAAGAACAACCAGAACAGAAAATGGAAGAATTTCATGTTTTCTCACTCATGCCTTGCGTGCCCCGCAAACTGGGCGCGCAAGGCTCCAGACTATGAAAATGGCCAAAAATCAGGCCGCCGCGGGCGCGTTCGGCGCGGCCTTGGGCGAATCCTTGTCGTTCTTGTCCTTGTCGTTCGCGGGCGTGGATTGGCCCTGGCTTGGCTTGGGTGGACGCGGCGGGCGACCCGCCATGATGTCGTCGATCTGTTCGGCGTCTATGGTTTCCCACTCCAGAAGTGCACGGGTCATGGCTTCCACCTTGTCGCGGCTTTCTTCCAGAAGCTTTCTTGCCAGCGTGTACTGCTGGTCGATGATGCGGCGGATTTCCGCATCCACCTTCTGCATCGTCGCCTCCGAGACATTCTTGTGCTGCGTTACAGACCGGCCCAGAAAGACCTCGCCCTCGTTTTCGCCGTAAACCATGACGCCCATGTCGGACATGCCATAGCGCGTTACCATGTCCCGCGCCATCGCGGTGGCGCGCTCGAAGTCGTTGGCCGCTCCGGTGGTCATCTGGTTCATGAACAGTTCCTCGGCGATGCGGCCACCGAACAGGATGGCAATGCGCGAAAGCAGGAATTCCCTGTCGTGACAGTAACGGTCTTGCTCCGGCAATTGCATGGTCAGCCCCAGGGCGCGCCCGCGCGGGATGATGGTGACCTTGTGCACCGGATCTGACTTGGGCACGAGCTTTGCCACCACCGCGTGACCGGATTCGTGGTAGGCGGTGTTCATGCGCTCGTCCTCGGTCATGACCATGGAACGGCGTTCCGATCCCATCATGATCTTGTCCTTGGCGCGCTCGAAATCCTCCATGTCTACGAGTCGTTTGTTGCCGCGTGCCGCGAAAAGCGCCGCTTCGTTCACCAGGTTGGCAAGGTCCGCGCCAGAGAAACCGGGCGTGCCGCGCGCGATGATGTCGGCTTTTACGTCTTCGTGCAGGGGAATCTTGCGCATATGCACAAGCAGTATCTGCTCGCGGCCGCGGATGTCCGGCAGCGGCACCACCACCTGCCGGTCGAAACGGCCAGGACGCAGAAGGGCGGGATCGAGAATGTCGGGCCGATTGGTCGCGGCGATCACGATGATGCTGGTCTGGCCCTCGAAGCCATCCATTTCCACGAGCAACTGGTTCAGGGTCTGTTCGCGCTCGTCGTTGCCGCCGCCCAGGCCGGCGCCGCGGTGCCGTCCCACAGCGTCGATTTCATCGATGAAGACGATGCAGGGAGCCTGTTTCTTGGCCGTATCGAACATATCCCGGACGCGCGCCGCACCAACACCAACGAACATCTCCACGAAATCGGAACCGGAAATGGAAAAGAAAGGCACCCGCGCCTCGCCCGCGATCGCCTTGGCGAGCAGGGTCTTGCCAGTGCCGGGACTGCCGACCATCAGGACCCCCTTGGGAATGCGACCGCCCAGCTTCTGGAACTTGCCCGGATCTTTCAAGAATTCCACCAGTTCCTGCACTTCTTCCTTGGCTTCATCGCAGCCGGCCACATCAGCAAAGGTGATGACGTTTTGACTTTCGTCCATCATCTTGGCGCGAGATTTGCCAAAGGAAAAGGCGCCACGCCCGCCACCCTGCATCTGGCGCATGAAGAAAATCCAGGCGCCGATCAGGAACAGGATGGGAAACCAGTTAATCAGAATATTCATCAGGAAGGAAGGCGATTCCGCCGGCTTCGCCTCGATCTGGACACCGTTCTTCAGAAGGTCGGAGACCAGCCACAAATCCAGGGGAGCGTTGGAGGTCACCCGCTTGCCATCCTTCATGGTCGCGGTGAGCACACTCCCTTCGCGCCCGTCCTCGATGACTACCTTGGCGATGCGTCCGTTATTGACTTCCTGCATGAACTGCGAATAGTCGATCGTGTTCGACGCGGCGGACTGGCGCGACGTGAACTGGTTGAAGACCGTCATCAGGATGAGGCAGATCACCAGCCAGATCGCCAGGTTTCTAAAGAGGTTGTTCAATGTGTTTCTCCTGCGGGGCATCACAAAATCATGAACTCATGATTCTAAACGGAAAGTTCAGGCACGCAAATTTTTCCCAAGCAAATAGAGTTCCGCGCTGCGGTCACGGGATGCCTTCGGTTTTTTCACCGTGACACCGTGAAAGCACGCGCGCATGACCGCGACAAAGCGGGCATAGTCGTTTCCCTGGAATACCTTGACCAGAAAAGCGCCAGACGGCGCAAGATGCGCGCGGGCGAATTCAAGCGCCAGCTCGGCAAGATGCATGCCACGCGCATGGTCGATCATGGTGATACCGGAAAGATTGGGGGCCATGTCGGAAAGCACGAGGTCGACGCGGCGTCCTTCGAGAGACATTTCGAGACGCGCCAGGACATCGTCCTCGCGAAAATCGCCCTGGATGCATTCGACGCCGCCGATCCCCCGCATTTCCAGCAGGTCGAGCGCAAACACCCGGCCCGCCACGCCAGCGCGTCCGGCGGCTACCTGCGACCAGCCACCGGGCGCGGCGCCCAGGTCGACCACCACATCGCCGGGATGAATCAATCTTTCCCGGTCATCGATTTCCATCAGCTTGAACGCCGCCCGGGAACGCCAGCCTTCCTTTTTGGCGCGCCGCACATAAAGGTCGGTCACGTGTTCACGCATCCAGGCTTTGCTGGTTCGGGTTCTGGACATTACGGCAGAACTTTCTGTTTCCGGTTAGCCTCGGCCAAACGATGGATCCGCTGGCCTTTCAAAACCCCGCTTGGCGTGGCTCAATCATCTTCTTCCCGGATCAGATCCGGCAATTGCCCCCCACCCGGGGCGTTCACCGCAGCCATTCCTTTCGCGTAGACCGGCCAGAATCGGCGTGGGAATGGTGATTCCGGCGCAACGCGCTTGTCCAAAGGTTTCTCAGCGAAAAATGATGACCTTTTCCTGCTGGTTGACGCGACGCTGCTCGACGCTGACCGAACGGCTCACGAATCCTTCCTCGACGACGCCGAGCTGTTCTTCCAGTTGCCGGATCACGTCTTCGCCGAGGCTTTTCGAGACTTCCGAGATCACCTTGCCGCGATTCAGCACGATGCGTCCGCCTGCCGAGGACATGAGTTTCGTGTCCTGGCCCTCGCCTGTCGCGGAGAAGGCAGCCACGACTTCATAGGTCCTGGTGTTGACAAGGCTGAAATCCGCCACCAGATCCAGGCTCAGGATGTGGGAGACCGTATCCGTGTGATCGATGGGGTTTGCTTCCTGGCGGAATTCGATGCTGCTCACTGTCCCGAAGAGCACGTATTTCGCGTTCGGAAACTGTCCGCGCTTGACGCGGGCGATGATGTCGTGAAGTCCTTCCAGATTCTTGGCGGTGTAGGGCCTGGCTTGTGTGACCTGGAACAGGCCGGACTTCACCATCTCTCCCTTGATATCCGCCGTGAATTTCCGCAGTTCACCGCGATCGATGTAGGAGTAGGTTCCTTCCTCATATGAAAAGGTTGACGAGGATTTGGCATCGACCCGGCTGCTGCCCTGATGGAAATGGCGACCATGGGAACTCTGCCCGGAAGCCTTGAGCGACGCATTGGAAGAGGCGCGGATGTTGCGGAAATATTCCCGCACCCGTTCCTCGTAGGCAAGATCGGTGACCGCGACCTTGAGTGGCGTCTCCGCCTGGGCTGTCAGTGCCGACATTGCCAGAAGGAGCGGCAGGAAGAGTTTTTTGCAGAGATTCGTCATGGTGAGAACTCCTAGCGTTTGGCGGACTTGCGGATTTCCTTCTCATCCGACCATTCCACGATGCCGGTTTCGATCTCGATCAGGCGCAGGTTGATTTTGTAATACACGTCCTTCATGCTGTTGTTCTTCTTGGTGATGGAGGAGACGCTGCCGTCCAGGCGGAATTTTGCGCCATGCATACCGCCGATTTTCGCGGTCGTGGATTTCTTGTACAGGCCACTCTGGTTCTGCCGTCGCAGTTCGTCGACCTGGTTCTGCATGTTGGCGCCCTCGACCACATAGCGCATGCCATTTTTCTGCAACTGGGCAAGAATGGTATCGGTGATGAGGCTCGTATCGAAATATTCGCTGGTCTTGTTCTGTACCGGCGAGGCCACGAGCAGTTCGCGCCGCCGGATCGCCGTCTGGATGACCGGATGCTGCAACAGGGAACGGGTCATTGTTTCGGCGGTTGTCTGAATGTCGGTCGAGCCGAGATCGGTCGTCACCGCTTCGACCGCCTTGGCGTCGCCATAGCTGACGCTGCCGTCCCCCACCACGGGGGAATTGGTCTGGCAAGCGGCGAGCGCCAGGACAGCGAGGGCGGGCAACAGTGTTTTCGTGAGTTTGTGTCTGTTCATGGAAAAATCTCCGGGGAAAGAAGAAAACAGGGTTATTGACGGATGATGCTGCCGGGCGGGGGATTGCTGGTGACCGAATTGTTCGGGCTTTGCACTTCCAGACGGAAATCCGTTGCCTGGAAGGTGGGCGCGATTCCGGTCAGGATCTTGCTCTGAAGACCATAGACGACCTCCGGTTTCCAGGGCTCCTCCTCCCAGACGACAAGTCCATCATTGTCCAGCCAGCGGAAACGGTAATACAACTGTTCGTTGGCGCTGCTTTCGTTGGTGATCGTGACCTGTACCCGCAAGAGCCCGTCCCGGCGCGCAACGACACGCAGGTCGGAGACCTTGAGATTGGCCATTTCGCCCAGGGACTCCACCTTGCTGGCGATACTGCCGTCGCCGGTTACCTGCGCCTGGAGAGGAAGCGCCAGGACGCAGAGCCCGAGAAAGGTGGCGGCGAGAAACGATTTTTTCATGGTGTGACCTCCTGCTGAATTTATTTACATGACCTTGCGTCGTTTTCCAGCGGAAGCCGGGGTTTTCTTCGGGGCTTTCCGCGCCTTCGCTCCTTCTTCCGGCGTTGTGTTCACCGCGTCATCCTGCCCCGTCATGATGCTGTTGCCGACATAGACCGTGCCACCGACGATGCGAATCGGAATGACATTCATCGCCTGGCCGGGATCGACACGGATTCTGCCCCGGAACACGCGACCAGGCGCGACCGGAATTTCAATTGCCAGATCGCCGCCCGGCAGGTTGGCGCGGGCAATGGCGAGCCGCTCAGGAAGCGTCCGCCATGCGCGTTCGTCCGCCTGTTCGGTGACGACGGAAAACAGCCCTGTCACTATGCCGCCAATCGCGCCGCCATGCTTTTGCGCCTGGTACTGCAGGGCGGATTTGGCGATAGCGCGAACCACCGTGCGGCCGATGATGCCCGGCAACTGGTCTTTCAGGAGACGGCGCGCCATCGCGTCGACGTCCACCAGGGTTTCCACTGGCAGGCGCGCATTGCCCACCTGGATTTCCGGCGGCATGTAACCCCCGCCCTCGGACCGGATGACCGGAAACGAAAGTGGTGTCGCCATCCATCGCTGGTTGAGCCGGATCGGAATGGGCACCGTGATGGATTTCCGGGCGGGCGCGAAACCGGATTCCAGCACGAAAAGCACATCGGCTTCTGCTTTTCCGGGCCGGTTCTGTCCGACCTTGTTGAGTTTCGCCCTAATCAGCCGACTATTCGGCCGCAGCGCCAGCGCGTTGCGATACCCGGGTTCCGCCAGCGAGTATTCGCCGGTCGTCTCGAAAAAGTATCCAGCCAGGTAATGCGCGAAGGCGTTCTGGAATCCGTTCTTGAGGGCGCGGACTTCCGGATTGTCGAGTTCGTCCAGGGGATAGCCATTCTTGGCGAGGTCGGCGGTCGTGGTCGTAACGCCCTGTTCTTTCTGCCCTTCCTTGATCTTGTCGTATTCCTTTTCCCGGAAACTCTCGATCAGCTTTTCCCGCTCGAATGTCTTTTTCATTTCGACACGGGCATGGTCGAAGTTGCCGAGCAGGATATGATCCAGGGTCAGCCTGGCGGAAAGGAAGACTTTTTCGTAATCCTGTCCATCATAGCGGCGCACCCGGTCGTTGATCAGGAAAGCGCCGGCCTCGCCGATGACCTTGGCGGGATTGGCGCGGTATTCATCCTCCCAGGTCCGCACGATTTCATCCGCCATCAGCCAGCTATCACGGCTTTTGGCGATGTCGTTTCCAAGGCGGTGCAACTCGCCTTTCTCGAAGTAATAGAGAATATCCTTGCCGGAGACGGAATCCAGCGCCGAAACCTCCTTGCGGTTGCCGTTTGCGTCACGCTCGGCGTCTTCCCCGGAAGAAAAGAGCGAAACATTGTTGCGCTCCAGTTGGCGCAAGGCCTGGTCCACATCGCCCGCGCGCACCAGGGAAAGTGTGTCCTGCATCTCGTTGTCGTAGCTGCGCAGGGGGTTGCCCGCACAGCCAGCCAACAACAGTAACGCCCCCGCCAGAACCGGCGACCAGGAATGGAAAAAGGAACGGAAGATACGCATGAAATAAACCACTTTCGACGGAAACGCCCGGACTTTACACGAAATGATTTTCTTTGTCTGCGTGTCTTGCTTGCCGCTTCCATGGGGCGATGGAAACTGGCGATGGAAACTGGCTTGCGTGAAACGTGATCCATGATTAGAATCTCTCCCCTTTATTTTTCGATCATCAGGATTCATTCATGGCCAACAGCGCACAAGCAAGAAAGCGTGCCCGTCAAACGGTGAAGCAACGCGCGCACAATGCCAGCTTGCGTTCCACGCTGCGTACCGCGATCAAGCGTGTGCGCCAGGCGATTGTCGTCGGTGACAAGGCGGCAGCGCAAAGCGTTTTCCGGCAGTCCGTGTCCATCATTGACCGGATCGCAGACAAGAAAATCATCCACAAAAACAAGGCCGCGCGCCACAAGAGCCGTCTTTCCGCCCAGATCAAGGCGCTTTCCGCGTAAGCGCGGCACAGCGATCGCCCTGCGGAAGACAAGGGCGCGAGGCCATGCCGCGCGCCCGTTTCGTTCTGGATGGATAAAACCCGACTTCCATCTTGTGGGCAATGGACTTCATATCATGATGGCAGTTTTCGCGGCCTGCATGTCCAAACCGTTTTCCTGTGTATGCGAACGCCGTTCGCGGGACAATTGCCGGGTTTCGGGACCTACTTCTTGTCAATCCATTGCAGCAGGCCAGCCCATTGTTCCACATCACGCCGGTTGCGGGCGTGGGGCGGGTCGAAGATCGTCAGTCCGGCGGCGGCGGCGTTGACGTAGTTCTGCGTGCTCCTGAGGCTGGCCAGAAGAGGGATGTGGAAGTGGCGCAGGAACTCGTCCAGCATGGAGGCGGCGCGGGTGCGCGGGTCGATGCGCATGGCAACGATGCCGATCTTGGCAGAGCGGTTGCCCAGGTCTTTTTTCAGGGTATTCAGGAAGTCTTCCGTGGCCGCCATGTCGAAAATGGAGGGGACAATGGGAATAATGACCCGGTCAACCGCTCGCATGTAGTCTTCGAGCTTGTAGCCCTGGAATCCCGCCGGGGCATCCAGCACTACCCAGTCGGGTTCCCGGGGCAGGTTGATGAGCATCTGGTTGCCTGCGTAATAGCCGGTGATGGAGGCGAGTTCCGGCGCGCGAAAAGCGATCCACCGGAGCGATGATTGCTGCCGGTCGATGTCGCACAGACTGACCGCCTTGCCCTTGTTGGCGAAGTAACCCGCCAGATTGGTTGCCAGAGTCGTTTTGCCGACGCCTCCCTTGGGATTTGCCACCATCACTGCGCGCATGAATCGTCCCCTTCTCGTCAAATGCATTGAAAAACGGAAAACACACGCATTATATGCCGCCCCAACCGGGGAGAACGGCGTGACCGGACGATAATTCACAAGATCGGAACACTTCCCTGTCCGGATCAACGCGAGGATGTGTTCATCTCCCGGAAGGACATCGTTTCGCGCGCAGTCATCCGGTCGCGTTCCCCGTTCGCCTGGCGGGAAACGCAACGGATGCGCGGCAGCACGGTTTTTTCATTACGTAGGGCATGCCTTGATAGCGGCAACGGGAAGGGCATTCACTATTTTGCAAGACCCCGATAGCGGCAACTGGAAGGCACATACTTGGCGAGCTTGCGGAACTCCACTATGTTCTGCATGCTCAAGGCACAGCCCCAGACGATGGAGCCTGCAGCGCCCTGCTGCTGCGTATTTTCCAGCTTGAATTGCGGGAAGCCATTTTCGGTTATTTTGCCGAATCCGGGAACCAACAGAAGGGCAATCGCCAGCTTTTCCAAGTCTTTGTTCTTGCCACCATAGTGGATGCGGACTGCGCCATTCCATCCGTAATTAGAAGGTTCTGGGTTTGGCCCATTCATTCCATTGATCGAAATTGCCTTCACGTTGCGCGTTGGTTTGAACTCATAGCCGGAATAGCTGTCCTTAGGCGCCTTGCCGGTGCCGGGATAGGGGACAACGGGCAGCGCGTTGTTGTTTGCCCAGTGTTCGGTGACCATGATCTTGGCGCCCCCCGCGAGACTCAAGCCTTCGGCGACATAGGCGCGGATGGTGTATTGCTGGTAGGCAGGCAGTGCGATGGCGGCAAGGATGCCGAGGATGGCAACGACGATCATCAGCTCGATGAGCGTGAAGCCGCGTTGAAGGGTGTGTGCAAGATGTTTCATGATGATGCTCCTTTGGAAAGAAAAAGAAGGAAGAACAAAAAAAGTCGCGGACGCATGCCAGGGCATGCGTCCGCGACCGGGGTGGTGAAACGGGGAAAAGCGAAGAAACCGGAAAACCCGGAAGGAAAAAGAAACCCGGAAACCCCAAGAGGAAAAAACGAAGCCCCCCCAATTCCTCGTCATTGCGAGGAGCGAAGCGACGCGGCAATCCACACGGCGGTTCAGTTTTCCGAAATGCTGGAACAGACCGCAAAGCCGTCTGGATTGCCACGGGCCTACGGCCCTCGCAATGACGCGTTGGGGCGTGATCGCAAGAACAAGGGGAAATGCGCCCGCAACCGGGACGACAAAACGGGGAAAAGCGGAAAAACCAGGAAAACGGAAAGGGGAGGAAAAACGAAGAGAAAAGAATCCGGTGTTTTCCAAACGCCGGAAAGTCTTCTCCGTTATCTGTAGATAACGGAGAAGACTTTCACATTGAGCCGTTGAGCCGTTGAGCCGTTGAGCCGTTGAGCCGTTGAGCCGTTGAGCCGTTGAGCCGTTGAGCCGTTGAGCCGTTGAGCCGTGAGCGTTTCATTGCCAAGCCTTCGGATTGGCAATGAAACGGCTCACCACGATAAACCTCAACACCTCTTTTCACTTCCAGCTCCTGCCCTGTCACACTTCATCATGGCAATCTACCTGCAAGACATGTGCCAGAAACACTCAAATCCCTTAACCCCTTGATTACCTTTCCTTATCCATCCTCCCACCCCCACCCCAACAACACAGGAAGTGACAATATTCGTCACCAATGAACCAAAAAATGTCACCTTGTGCTCTTTCAGGAGAACAAAACCGC
>JAISME010000159.1 GCA_031276915.1 Zoogloeaceae bacterium | reverse complement strand
TCGACAGCGGGCGAAGTAGAACACACTTGAAGAGGACTGACAACCGCGCAAGCGCGCGTTTGCTAGGGCGCCTTTGCAGAGGGCAATTAAAAATGGAGGAAAAGCAAGCGTGCTCGCCCTCAAGCATTTGTTTGCGGTTGGAAGCGCCATTCATGCCGGACACATTGCAAGCGATGTGCTCCATGGAATGGAGCGGGCGGCCACAGGGGCACGGGGGGCGTCCGCTTTTCCGTCCCTTCGCCCGCTGTGTAGATACTAGATACTATGCCCTGGAGGGGGAGGTTTCCCACCGGAGTTTGTTTCGATGAATGCCGCACGCTTCCCGGACAGGGTGATTTCTTCCCGGGGCGTTTCTTTTCCCATTTCCGGTTTGTGCAAAGCGGGGGAAAGGGAAATTCCCTCTGGACGAGAGGGATCAGGAGATTTTTCTACGGACGCGGCATCTTCGATTGCAGGTGCGCAAGAAATTCCGGGTCAAGATCGGCGTGGCGTGGCGTTGCCTCGGCCAGCTTGATGATCTCCCAGGCCCTGGCGTAGTTGCCAACGTAGTATAAGGTCATTGCCCAGTTCTGGAGGTTCAGCGTGTGCTGCGGAGCCTTTTTGTGGAGATGGGCAAAGCGCGCAAGGGCTTCCTGGAGAAGCTTCTCATTTTTTGCCTCGACGCTTGCCATGCCAAGTATCTTGGCATGGTCAACCGCGAAGTCTATGTTGTCCCCGATGAAATCCTTTGCTTCGGCCAGGAGTTTCAGCGATTCATCGAATTTGCCAGAATTTGCCTGAAGCACCGCCATTCCCCAGAGGGCGTTTCCGTTCGTGTGGTCCAGAAGCCATGCCTGGTTGAAGCGCCTCATGGCGTCCTCTGGCTTGCCCTGGCGCAGGAATTGCCAGCCACGCCCCGCGATATATTCAGCGCCCTTTTTTCGATCCCCTTGCAACTGATTGTCAATGTCCGCGATGAACTTGGCGTCGGCAGCCTGTTGCGCGCTGTTTTTCGGCAGCAAACCATACTTCGGTTGCAAGTTGATGTCCTGCGCGAACACGGGCTGCAACGCCAACCCGAACAAGAGCAGGAAGGCGAAAGGAAAGACACGAAAGATCGACATGAAAATCTCCGACATTGACAGGTTGGGTTGTTCGGGAACGTCCCGACACCTTCCGCCATTCTACCGGACGGATTGCGTGAATATCACCGGACACCGAAATATCGCTGGGCGCAGGCCCGCTTCGCCCGCGTGGCGCGCGGATTCGAGGAAAACGCCAATTGAGCGCCACAGGAATCGAATCACCTGCCTTCCGGTGGAGGAGGGCGTCAAACTCCATCCCGTCCAGGAAGGCTGTTCCCGTAGAATACCCGGATCGACGGAGTTGCCCGCGTTCCACGACCATGTCCACGTTCATCGAAAACAAACTCCGGTTGGAAACTTCCCCCTTCAGGGGGGGTATCTGGCCTGGGAGGGGCGTAACCCCTTCCATGCTGTTTCGCCCGGTCATGGGCGTGGATTGAAACATGCCCATTCCCTGCGCGCTGTACATCCATGTGCCCTGGTGCGTCAAAAAATGTCCGTACTGTGATTTCAATTCGTATACGCATGACGGACCATTGCCGGAAGCGGCCTATCTCGAGGCGCTTGTCGCCGATCTTGATGCCGCCTTGCCACTGGTGGCGGAACGTTCCCTCCCCAGTGTTTTCATCGGCGGTGGCACGCCCAGCCTGTTGTCCGCCGCCGGTGTACGGCAACTCCTCACGGAAATCCGGGCGCGCGCGCAACTGGCGGCGGATGTGGAAATTACGCTGGAAGCCAATCCGGGCACGCTTTCCGAAATGCTGGACGAATCCCGGCTTGCCGGATTGCGCGCGGCGGGCGTCAATCGCCTTTCCCTCGGTGTCCAGAGTTTCCAGGACGCCTGCCTTGCCGCCCTGGGTCGCATCCACGACCGGGCGGCGGCGCTCCGGGCCGTCGCGCTGGCGCAGCGCCATTTCGAATGCGTCAATCTCGATCTGATGTACGGACTACCGGGCCAGCGCGATGTCGCGGCGGCGCTGGCCGATCTGGAGACGGCGCTTGATTTCGCGCCACGACATGTATCCTGCTATCAGCTTACGCTGGAACCGAACACCCGTTTCGCGGCGTTTCCACCCGCTGGCTTGCCGGACCCCGATCTCGCCGCCGACATGGGAGATGCCATCGAAGCGCGGCTGACAGCGGCAGGGTACGCGCACTATGAAATTTCAGCCTATGCGAAACCCGGCGGCGCCTGTCGGCACAATCTCAATTACTGGCGGTTTGGCGATTATCTGGGGATCGGCGCGGGGGCGCACGGCAAGCTGACCGTTTCCCGCCCGGGCCACGCGCCGCGTGTCTTGCGGCAGGCGCGTCCACGACACCCCGAAGCCTACCTGCGCCAGGCGGGAGCGCCTTTCCCCGTTTTCGAGGTCTTGCCTCGGGAAGTGCCGTTTGAATTCCTGATGAACGCGCTGCGCCTGACCAGCGGGTTTTCCCCGCGCCTTTTCGCGGCGCGCACTGGACAATCCCTGGCGGACACGCTACCCCGGCTGCGCGCTGCCGAACGCGCCGGTCTTTTGCGCGTTGCGCCCACCCGCATCCTGCCGACGCCACGAGGCCGGCGTTTCCTGAACCGGCTGCTGGAAATGCTGATGTAGCGCGCTGTCGTGTGTCGTCAAGTTCCGGTTGCAATACGTAACCCATATGGGAATCCCGGTCGTATGGCCTGTGGTACACTAGGGACGCTTGTAGTCCAGAGACGGTGTTTCCCCATGCCGTGTCCAAAACGTATGGAAAAACAATGTTTTGTGATTGCAAAAGGTGCGGGTTGTTCTGGGAAAACCGTTCGATGGCATGCCGGAAACATCTTCAGGATATGAAATCCTTCTTGCCGCGACAAAGCGGTTCCGGAACGTCCGGCGCCTTGCGCGATGGATATTTGGACTTCAGGCATTGACGACGCGGCGCTTCGCGCATTTTCACTGCGGACGCGGCGTTTTTTATTACTGATATTCAGGAAAAACCGATGGCAACCGATATTTGTCGCATCGCCGTGTTTTACGACGGCATGTATTTTTTCAAGGTCAGCAATTACTATCTGCATCAGCATGAGCGCCGGGCGCGCCTTTCGTTCCGGGGAGTGCACGACTTCATCCTTTCCGAAGTCGCTCGTTCCGAGGGAATCGACGTCCATCGTTGCCAGATCGTGGATGCGGCCTATTTCCGGGGACGTTTCACGGCGCAGCAGGCCGCCGAACAGGACAAGCTCTTTTCCGACCGCGTTTTCGAGGATGCCCTGCTGCGCGCGGACATTGCCATGTACCAGCAGCATCTGATTACCCGCTTCGACGGTTCCTTCGAGGAAAAGCGCATTGATGTCTGGCTGGCGCTGGAAGCCTACGAGATGACCTGCCTGAAAAAATACGATGTGTGCGTGCTCATCACCGGCGATGGCGATTTCATCCCCCTGGTGCGCAAGCTCAATACCCTGGGCGCGCGCGTGATGCTTCTGGGATGGGATTTCGAGTACGAGCGCGATGATGGTCGCGTCATGCGCACGCAGGTATCCACTGGCCTCATCGACCGGGTCAACTATCCCATCATGATGAAGCCGCTGATCGACGACCGCGCCCGGCGACTGGACCCGCTTATCAACGGCCTCTTCATGCCGCGCGCGCCGGAGCCGGCGGAATTCCGGCAATTGCCGGCGGTGGAAGGCGGCGAACGACAGGGCGTCATTGTCAACCTCATCACCGACAAGGGCTACGGCTTCATCAAACCGGACGGCAGCGGCGACAACTGTTTCTTCCATGCCAGCGACCTTGAGGACATCAGCATCGAGGAATGCCGCTACGATGACAGGGTGGTTTTCACGATGGTGCGCGGCGAGAAAGGTATCGTCGCCAAGAATGTGCGCCTGGCCTCGAATGGCAATGACATGCCACCGTTCGATGACGAGGATGACGAAACGGAGGAGGAAGACCTCATGGCGGATCCGGCTCCAGCCGGCGTGAAGACCATCATTCCCGGCGCCTGACGCACGTATCGGCTCCCATCGCGGACAGGGCAGGGACAGCTTGTGGAGGAGCCTGCGCCCGCGGGAGCGTGTACATATCATGCGCATTTAATGAAACCGTCCGGCGAAGGGCGGTTTTTTTTCTCCTGACATTCGCTTCCCGGTGTGGTAGAGTCCGTCCTCGGCGGGTCTCCCCGCATTGCAAGGCGGCAAACCTGGTCAGGTCCGGAAGGAAGCAGCCATAGCTGTCCACTGCAAGTGCCGGGGGTCAGGCTCGCCACCCGTTTTCCTTCCCTTTGCCGCGTGTCCATTCTTTTCCCCCGACCGTTCGCATGAGTTACCAGGTTCTTGCCCGCAAGTGGCGGCCCCGCAATTTCTCGACCCTGGCAGGGCAGGGGCATGTGGTTCGGGCGCTGACCCATGCCCTGAACGAAAAACGCCTGCACCATGCCTATCTTTTCACGGGTACGCGCGGCATCGGCAAGACCACCATTGCGCGCATCCTGGCGAAATCCCTGAATTGCGAGGCGGGGGTTTCCGCCGAGCCTTGCGGTCACTGTTCCGCCTGCCAGGAGATCGACGCCGGACGCTTCGTCGATCTGCTCGAAGTCGACGCGGCCACCAACACCAGGGTGGACGAAATGCGCCAGTTGCTGGAAAACGCCGTATACGCGCCCACGCGCGGACGCTACAAGGTGTACGTGATCGACGAAGTGCACATGCTTTCCACTTCCGCGTTCAACGCCATGCTGAAGACACTGGAAGAGCCGCCTGAGCACGTGAAATTCATCCTGGCGACCACCGACCCCCAGAAAATTCCCGTCACCGTGTTGTCGCGCTGCCTGCAATTCAACCTGAAGCAAATGCCGGCGGACGCGATCGTCGAACGCCTGACATGCATTCTTGGCTCGGAGGAAATCCCGTTCGAGGCGGAAGCGCTGCGCCATATCGCCCGCGCCGCCGCCGGCAGCATGCGGGACGCGCTTTCGCTGCTCGACCAGGCCATTGTCCACGGCGCGGGCCGTGTCGCCGCGGAGGAGGTGCGGGACATGCTGGGTACGGTAGACGCCACCCGCCTTCTGGACATCCTGGACGCGCTCGCCGACACGGATGGCGGACGCCTTCACGCCATCGCGGAAGAAATGCGCGCGCGCAGTCTTTCCGCCGCCAGCGCCCTGCAGGAACTCGCCGCCTTGCTGACCCGCATCCAGTTGCTGCAGCTCGTGCCGCGCCTTGCCGGCGACGACGCGCGCGCGGATGCCCGCCTGCGTGCCCTGGCCGGGCGCTTTTCACCGGAATTCGTGCAGCTTGCCTACCAGATCGTCACGCAGGGCCGGCAGGAGCTTGCCCTTGCGCCAGACGAATACAGCGGTTTCTTGATGACCCTGCTGCGGCTCCTGGCGTTTTATCCGGAAGATGCCGCCGGGCTGGCGCCGCCGTCCGCGCCGGAACCATCACGGGAAGTGCCGCGGCGGACATCCGCCCCGTTGCCGCCACCGGAAGTTCCGGCGTCTCCCGCGGTTCCCGCGCCCGCCGGGGTGTCCCAATCGCCGCCGGAACAGTCGCCGCCAGGAGACTGGCAAGGTCTGGTGGCCTCGCTGAAGATTACCGGCATGGTTCGTCAACTGGCCTGCAACTGTGATCTGGTCCGCGTCGACGGGACGGCCTACGTGCTGCATTTGCCGCCCGAAGAGCGTCATTTGCTCGGCAATAATGGCAACCGGGAAAAATTGCGGCAGGCGCTTTCGGAGCGTCTGGGAACCGACATCCAGTTGACGATCGAGGTTGCGACGGTGGCAAACGCCACGCCCGCGCAGATCGAAGCGGCGCAGAAGCGCGAGCGGCAGGCCGCGGCCATGGCGGCCATCGAATCCGATCCGTTCGTGCGGACGGCAAGGGAGGCGCTCGATGCCAGCATCGTTGCGCACTCCATCAAACCCATTCCCGAATGACCATTTGACACAAAGGAGCACAGCGATGATGAAAGGCGGATTGGCGGGGTTGATGAAGCAGGCCCAGGCCATGCAGTCCAACATGGCCAAGGCGCAGGAGGAACTGGCGCAGACCGAAGTCGAGGGCCAGTCGGGCGCCGGCATGGTCAAGGTGACCATGACCTGCGCTCACGATGTGCGGCGGGTGTTCATCGACCCCTCCGTGATGGATGACAGGGAAATGCTCGAGGATCTCCTGGCGGCGGCCTTCAACGACGCGGTCAAGCGCGGCGAGGCCATGAGCGCCGAGCGCATGGCCGGATTCACCGCCGGACTTTCCCTGCCGCCCGGCTTCAAGTTGCCGTTCTGATTGCCCGTTGTTTACGCCATATCCTCTGCCATGCCCGGAAAATGGCGCGTATCCCGTTCCTGTCCCGGTTTGTACACCGCGCGTCGGGAGGATGAAACGGAAATCGCGCGCGATCGTGGAAAGCCATGCCGGTATCCGTCCCTTTCCGGAAAATCGCCGGGCACCAGTACCGGTTGCGCGCGTGACGGCCTGTCCGGATTTTTCCCATGACCCTTACTGTCCTTGAGGACCTGATTGCCGCCTTGCGCTGCCTGCCGGGCGTTGGTCCAAAATCGGCGCAGCGCATGGCCTATCACCTGCTCCAGCATGATCGCGCCGGTGCGGCGCGGCTGGCGTCCGCGCTGGCGTCCGCGCTGGAGAACCTGCGCCATTGCCAGCGTTGCAATACCTTCGCCGTTACGGAAATCTGTGAGCGTTGCGCCTCGCCGCACCGGGACGCGCGCCTGCTTTGCGTGGTTGAAACGCCGGTTGACCTCGCCCGCATGGAGGAGGCCATGGCCTATACCGGGCTTTACTACGTTCTCATGGGGCGGCTCTCGCCCCTGGAGGGCATGGGACCGAAGGAACTGGGCCTGGAAAAATTGTTGCGCCGCGCCCTGGATGGCACGGTGGAAGAGGTCGTCCTGGCGACCAACTACACGAACGAAGGCGAGGCCACGGCGCATTATCTCGCCGCGCAACTCATCGCGCGCGGGCTCCGGGTGAGTCGTCTGGCGCGCGGTGTGCCGGTCGGCGGCGAACTGGAATTCGTGGATGCCGGCACGCTGGCGCAGGCATTCCGGGAACGGCGCGCGATTTCCTGAATATGCGTTTCGCTTCTCCATGGTGAATCCAGCCACACAGGCGTCCGCCGCCGGACCGCCATCCGGTCCTGTTTCCGAAATCGACGCCATTTTCGCGCCCGAAGGACCGCTTGCCGCCGCGATTCCGGGATTCCGGGTGCGGACGCAACAGGTGGAGATGGCCAGGCGCATTCTCGAGACGATCCGCGCCCAGAAAATCCTGATCGCCGAGGCGGGCACCGGCACCGGCAAGACTTTCGCCTATCTTGTCCCGGCGCTTCTCTCAGGTGGCAAGGTGATTGTCTCCACCGGGACCAAGACCTTGCAGGACCAGTTGTTCAACAAGGATCTGCCGCAGGTGCGCGACGCGCTCAGGGCGCCGGTGCACATGGCGCTCCTGAAGGGCCGCGCCAATTACCTTTGCCATTATCATCTGAAACGCGCGCTCACCGAGGGCCGCTTTCGCAGCCGCGAAGAGACCGGCGATCTTGTGAAAATCCAGCGTTTTTTCAAGACGACCCGCACGGGCGACAAGGCTGAATGCGGTGGCGTGCCGGAGAATTCCCCGGTCTGGTTCGCGGTGACCTCCACCCGCGACAACTGCCTGGGCCAGGAATGTCCGGACCACAAGGATTGTTTCGTGCTGGCGGCGCGGCGCGAAGCGATGAACGCCGATCTGGTGGTCGTCAACCATCATCTTTTCTTTGCCGATGTGATGCTGCGCGATGAAGGCGTGGCCGAACTCCTGCCCGCCTGCAACACGGTGATTTTCGACGAGGCGCACCAGTTGCCGGAAGTCGCCTCGCTTTTTTTCGGGGAAAGCCTCTCGACCAGCCAGATCATCGATCTCGTCCGCGACGCCATGGCGGAGGGCCTGTCCGACGCCCGCGACTGCCTGGACTTGCAAGCCCGCCTGCCGCTGCTGGAAAAGGCGGCCCGTGACCTGAGACTATCCGTGGGGACGGAGGCAAAACGCTTTTCCCTGGCGCAACTTTCCGCCCGACCGGAATTTTTCCCTGCCCTGGAAACCTTGGCGGACGCGCTTGCCGATGTTGCCGAGGTGCTGAAGACGCAGGCGGAACGTTCCGAGGGACTGGAACGCTGCTGGCAGCGCGCGCTCGAACTTGCCACGCGCCTGGAAGACTGGCGGAAAAACGCCAGGACCGGCTGGGTGCGCTGGGGCGAATCCTTCAGCCAGTCCCTGCAATTGAACGCTACCCCCTTGTCTGTCACCGACATTTTCCGGAAACAGCTTGGGGGGCATCCACGCGCCTGGGTTTTTACGTCCGCCACCCTCGCGGTGCAGGGGCGTTTCGATCATTACCAGGCGGAACTGGGGTTGTCCGACGCCGAAACGGGCTATTGGGAAAGCCCTTTCGACTACCCTGTCCAGGCCATTCTCTACGCGCCGCAGGGGTTGCCGGAGCCCAACGCCGGGGATTATGCCGACGCCGTGGTCCGGGCGGCGCTGCCGGTCCTGGACGCAGCCCGCGACGGCGGCGCTTTTTTTCTCTGCACCAGCCTGAAAGCCATGCGCCGTGTCCATGCGCTTCTCCAGGAACACCTGTCGGAAAGTGGCGTGGAGCGCCCGCTTTTCCTCCAGGGCGCGGGCAGCAAGCGCGAATTGCTGGAACGCTTTCGCCAGGCGGGCAACGGCATCCTGATCGGCAGCCAGAGTTTCTGGGAAGGGGTGGATATCCGGGGAGGCGCGCTTTCCCTGGTGGTGATCGACAAGCTTCCTTTCGCGCCGCCGGACGATCCGGTTCTGGCGGTGCGCATCGAGGAAATGCAAAAAGCCGGACGAAATGCCTTTGTGGAATACCAGCTTCCCAAGGCGGTCATCAACATCAAACAGGGCGCGGGTCGCCTGATCCGTACCGAGACTGACAGGGGTGTTCTGATGATCTGCGATCCGCGCATGCTCGGCAAACCCTATGGTCGTCGTGTCTGGCGCAGTCTGCCGCCGATGAAGCGCACCCGTGATCTCAAGGTTGTCCTGGATTTTTTCCGTTCCGCGGACAATTCCACGGGCATTCACTGAAACGGATTCCCCGACATTCCCGCGTTTTGCGCGGGAACGCCGGGAAGGCTTTCTTTTTTTCAGATGATGCTGAAATCTGGTTCTGTCCAGTTGATACCGACGATCTGGAGTAGTTCGTTGTAGTCGTCGGGCAATTCTGTTGTTCCGATGTCGGGTGGTGTGAAAGCGGCCATTGCATCCACCAGCGCCTGGACTCCGGTTTCCGTCAGCGTTGCGCCATCCTGTGTCTGGAACTGTTCTACCCGATAGGCTGCGCTGGAATACCAGTGGTGGATTGTCATCGTATCCGCTGTGCCAATCAGGCTTATTTCCAGATGTTCTCCTGTCTTGCGGAACCAGAGCTGATCGGCGGAAATATCGGCGCCGAAGGACAAGGTATCCAGGTTTCCTGCTGTTTCATCGTAGTCCTCGATCGTGCCCTGGCCGTCGCCGCGATTGAACAGGTAGGTATCGTTGCCATTATGGCTATCCTCTGGTTGGTTGTCCTCCGGCTGGTTGTCCGCCGGCTGGCTGTCCTCCGGCTGGCTGTCCTCCGGCTGGCTGTCCTCCGGCTGGCTGTCCTCCGGCTGGTTGTCCTCCGGTTGGCCGCCTTCCGGTTCATTGTCCGCCTCGTCCTGTAGCGCCTCGCTGTCGGGCAGGGCATCATCTCCCCCTTCCGGTGTGTTGTCGCCGGTTTCGTCACCTGGGGGGAGGCTACTTTCTCCGTCCGGAACATCCGCTTCATCGTCGTCGCTATCCTGGGTATCGTTGTCTGGATTCTCGTGAATTACATTGCCCCCATTCGCGTGGGTCGTAATCAGTGAATCGATGGTCGCGC
>JAISME010000062.1 GCA_031276915.1 Zoogloeaceae bacterium | reverse complement strand
CCGCGAGGCCGTCTGGATTGCCACGGGCCTGCGGCCCTCGCAATGACGAAGGTTTGGGTGGGGGTTGCGGGAAAAATTGCTGTCCGCAGGACCGGGCCTGCGGTCTTCGCAACGACGAGGGTTTGGAGATTTGGGACGTTTCTACGGGCGATCGTTCCGCTATTGCGGGCGTCGATGCCAAAGTAGCGGGAGCATCCTGCCCCCGAGCACATCACGGGGGAGCAGGATGCTCCCCCCACTTTATCGTCATTGCGAGGGGCGCAGCCCCATGGCAATCCATACACCCTTGCCGCGATTGGGAAACCTGCTTTTTTCTCCCACGCTCGACGAACAAGGGCGTCGCGCAAAACAGAAGCGGCGTCCCTGCAAAACCGGCGTCTGGATTGCCACGGGCCTTCGGCCCTCGCAATGACGGGTTGGGGCGTGATCGCAGGAACAAGGGGAAATGCGCCCGCAACCGGAGTGGTCAAACGGGGAAAAGCGAAGAAACCGGAAGGGGAAGGAAAGGCTGGAGAAGAAGAGAGGAAAAACCCGGCGTTATCCAGACACCGGAAAATCTTCTCCGTTATCTTTGGATAGCGGAGAAGATTTTCATATTTGCCTGCTGCCTGCTAATTATTATGTTTGCATATTTCGATTTGTCAAGTCTTTTTACACTTTTTTCCGCATCCCGTCCGCACATATTGCGTGCGCGCAACACAGTGGATGTTCCAGTCGATGCTTCCGAAAACGGCAGGGTGGAAAACATGATGAATCGCTTGTCCGACTTGTCAGGAAAAGAAACCGGAAAGATACGAGCAACTTCCGTGCCTGCAAAACCCCGCACTCCCAATCTCCGCCTGCACACTCGCATCCACGCCATTTTCCTCCCCGACAACACAACCACACTCCCTCCACAAAGTGACAAATTGCGCGCAGAAAGTGACAAAAAATGTCACAGAACGAAGAGCCAATTCCCACCCCCAACCACTCACGCGCGTCCGCGCGATTGTCCTGTTGTCGGACACCGGGGCAAGCGTATTCCCCCTTTTTGGAGGAGACCGCGCAAGAAAGCGCAATATTGCGGAATGCAGTCAGCGGTTCTCCGCGAGAATGCCTGATTTTCAAGACAGATTCCGGGAATGTTCGACAAGGCGTGACGCTTGTCCAGCGTTTCCATACGCGAATTCGGCGCTGGCTCAAGATACGCCTGCGGGTTCGCAGACAGGACTGATCTCCCCAAAAAAACCAGCTCCTGCCCAAATTCCATGCCAAACCCAAAGGGAATATGGCGCGGTCGCCCCACCGCCTTGCCCGGGGCAAGCGCGCGATGACCACGAGGTGACTCCAGACCTGTGATAGTATCGAACGCCGCACCTGGGTATGGCATCAATCGAAACAGGCGGCGCTGTCAGGGTTGTGGACAGAAGAACGGGACGCGGGCGCCCCTTCGCAAGCCAATGATGCTGCAATTCTCCACGACGCGCCCTGCTTCAGACAGGAACCAATTTTCTTTTCCATGGAATCCGACATCTCCCGTTGCCCTCCGCTCGTGCTCGCTTCCACTTCGCCGTTTCGGCGCGCGCTGCTGGCGCGTCTCGGCCTGCCGTTCCAGACGGTCAATCCACGGACCGATGAGACGCCATTGCCTGGCGAAGCGCCGGAGGACCTGGCCTTGCGTCTTTCCGAAGCCAAGGCGCGGGCCGTGGCCGGGGATTTTCCCGGCGCACTCGTCATTGGCAGCGACCAGGTCGCCATTGCCGATGGTCGTATTCATGGCAAGCCCGGGAATCACGCGAACGCGGTCAGGCAGTTGCGGGCGCTTTCCGGCAAAACCGTCAATTTCTTTACCGGCCTTTGCCTGCTCGATACCCGCGATGACACAATCCATTGCGTCGGCGTCCCGACCGCGGTCACCTTCCGGAGGCTCACGGACGCCGATATTGAAGCCTACCTGCGCCGCGAACCCGCTTACGATTGCGCTGGCTCGGCCAGGTCCGAGGGGTTGGGCATCGCCCTCATCGCGCGTCTGGAGGGCACGGACCCCAACGCCCTGGTCGGTTTGCCGCTTGTCGCCTTGTGCGATCTGCTTGCCGCTTGTGGCGTCAACGTGTTGCTTGCCGCCTGATGTCCGGCGCGCTGTATCTCGTTCCCGTTCCTCTGGGCCAGCCGGAGCAGGCCGCCCGAATCCTGCCCGCGTCCGTTCTGGAAACGGTGCGGCGCCTGCGCCATTTCGTCGTGGAACGCGCGAAAACCGCCCGCGCTTTCCTGAAAAGCGTCGACATGCCCGTGCTCCTGCAAGCGCTTCATCTTGCCGAACTGAACGAACACACCCGGGAAGAAGCGTTCCCGGCGCTACTGGAACCGCTTCTGGCAGGACACGATCTGGGACTTCTCTCGGAGGCGGGCTGTCCCGCCGTGGCCGACCCCGGCGCGGGTCTCGTCGCCCTGGCGCAGGCGCGCGGCCTGCGCGTCATTCCCCTGGTTGGCCCATCCGCCCTGCTTCTGGCCCTGATGGCTTCCGGACTGAATGGCCAGCGGTTCGCCTTTCACGGTTACCTGCCCACGCGGGAAGAAGCGCGGGGGAAAATCATCCGGGAGATCGAAAGGGAATCCCGGATAAAGCGCCAGACCCAGATTTTCATCGAAACGCCCTACCGCAACAGCGCGCTTTTCGCCGCGCTTGTCCGGCACGGCAGTCCCGATACGCGTCTTTCCCTCGCCACCGACCTGACCCTGCCGACCGAGCGTGTCCGCACGCAAACGCTTGCCGAATGGCGGCGCCAGCCTCCGCCCGACCTGGATCGCCGACCCACGGTTTTCCTGCTGCTGTCCGGGCAATGATCCTTTCATCCATATCCGCCATTTCCTCCTTCCCGGACGGCGGGAAGTCGCCGTCCACGGGTTTCGCCTGTGTCATGTCCTGTTCCTGGTCCGCTGTCTTCCGACGCGCCCCAGACGCCCTCTGCTAGAATATGCGCTTTTGTTCCGGCTTCCTGCCGCCATGTCCGACGACTTCCTGATCCGCATCGAAAACCTGCAATTCGCCTACGACGCGCGCCCTGTGCTGCAAGGGATCGACATGCGCATTCCCAGGGGCGGGATTGTCGCCATCATGGGGGGGTCCGGTTGTGGCAAGACGACGCTCCTGCGCTGCATCGGCGGGCAGTTGAAACCCGCGGGCGGCTCCATTCGCGTGCATGGCGTCACTGTCAACAATCTCGATCAGGCGGGCATCTACGCCCTGCGACGGCACATGGGCATGCTGTTCCAGTTCGGGGCGCTGTTTACCGATCTTTCCGTGTTCGACAACGTGGCGTTTCCACTCCGCGAGCATACGGACCTGCCCGAATCCCTGATCCGCGACCTTGTGCTGATGAAGCTCGAGGCCGTGGGGTTGCGCGGCGCGCGCGACAGGATGCCCGCCGAGCTTTCCGGTGGCATGGCGCGTCGGGTGGCGCTGGCGCGGGCCGTGGCGCTCGATCCGGCCCTCATCATGTACGACGAGCCTTTTACCGGGCTGGATCCGATTTCCCTGGGCATCATCGGGCAGCTCATCCGGCGGCTGAACAGCGCGCTGGGCGCGACTTCCATCATGGTGACGCACGATATCCAGGAATCCCTGCTGATCGTGGATTACATCTATTTCATCGCGGCGGGCAAGGTGGTGGCGGAAGGAACACCGGATGACATCCGCCGTTCCGACGATCCTTTCGTGCGCCAGTTCGTGCGCGCCGAGGCCGACGGTCCGGCGCCCTTTCACGTGCCGTCGGAGAATTTCGCCGTGGACCTGTTCGGAGCGGACGCGCGCGGGATGCAATATGCCTGATTTCGCTTTCTTGCGCCGACTGGGCGGCAACACCGTGGATCGCCTCTGGCGGCTGGGTGTCGCTTCCCGTTTCTTCGTGGCGATCCTGCTCAATTCCGGTACGGCCCTGCGCCGCTATCCGCTCACCTTCCGGGAAATCTGGTTTTCCGGCGTGCTCTCCCTTGTCATCATCCTGGTTTCCGGCCTGTTCGTTGGCCTGGTGCTGGGCATGCAGGGGTACGAAATCCTGACGCGCTACGGATCGGATACGGCGCTGGGCGTCATGGTCGCCCTGTCACTCCTGCGGGAACTGGGACCCGTGATCGCCGGCCTGCTGTTCGCCTCCCGCGCCGGATCGGCGATCGCGGCGGAAATCGGTCTCATGAAAGCCACCGAGCAGTTGAAGGCGATGGACATGATGGCCGTCGATCCCGTGGCGCGCGTGGTCGCGCCGCGGTTTTGGGGCGGTGTGATCTCCATGCCCTTCCTGGCGGCGCTTTTTTCCTGCATGGGGATTTTCGGCGGCTGGTTGATCGGCGTCGTGATGATCGGTGTCGACGAAGGCGTCTTCTGGTCGCAGATGCAGGCCGCCGTGGATTTCCGCCATGACGTGCTGAACGGTGTCATCAAGAGTGTTGTTTTCGGCGTCGCCGTCTCCCTGATCGCCGTGTTCGAAGGCTATGATTCCGAACCGACGGCGGAGGGCGTCTCCCGCGCCATCACCCGCGCCGTGGTGACATCCGCCCTGGCCATCCTGGCGCTGGACTTCGTATTAACCTCTTTCATGTTCAGGGAAAGCCCATGAAACGCACGACACTTGATCTCTGGGTTGGTCTTTTCGTCACGGCCGGCATCGCCGCGCTGTTGTTCCTGTCGTTGAAAGTCGGCGGTTTTTCCAGCGCGCACATGAAGGAAACTTATTCTCTTTCCGCCAGGTTTGATAACATCGGCGGTCTCAAGGTGCGCGGGCCAGTGAAAAGCGCGGGCGTGGTCGTGGGACGGGTGACGGATATTCGCTTCGACCCCGAAACCTACGAGGCCCTGGTGGAAATGCGCATCGACGCGCGCTACCGGTTTCCCGGGGATACCTTCGCGTCGATCTACACCTCCGGCCTGCTGGGCGACCAGTATATTGGCCTGGAACCCGGCGGCGACGGGAAGAAACTCGTCACCGGCGATGTCATTGTTAAAACGCAATCAGCCGTCGTGCTGGAAAAACTGGTCAGCCAGTTTCTTTTCGACAGGGCGGCGAAAGGACAAGACTCGAAATGAAAGCGCATGTTCGTTACCGTTTTGGCCGCGCGCTGATTCTGGCGCTGGCGGCGTTGTTGGCGCCTGTCCCCGCGTGGGCGCAGGAACAGGCTCCCGGCGATATTCCCGAAACTGGGCAGGATCCGCTGGAAGGCTTCAATCGCGCCATGTTCGCCGTGCATGAAGGAATCGACCTGGCGCTGCTAAAACCCGCCGCGCAAGGCTACGAAGCCGTTGTGCCCCTGCCGGCGCGGGTTGGCATAAGCAATTTCTACGACAATCTGTGGGAGATCAGCCGCAGCGGCAACGCCTTCCTCCAGGGCAAGGGACAAAAAGGACTGACCAGCCTGGGCCGTTTGCTCGTCAATTCCACCGTCGGCATTTTCGGCCTCTTCGATGTCGCGGGCAAAATGGGGCTGGAAGAAGGCGACGAGGATTTTGACCAGACCCTGGCGGTATGGGGCGTGCCCGGCGGTCCCTATATCTTCCTTCCCCTGATCGGTCCCAGCACCATGCGCGGCCTGGCTGGCTGGAGCCTGGACCAGGCAGCCTATCCCCTGTGGGCGCAGGTCAACGACCATCCGGCCCTGCGCAACGGCCTTGTGGTTCTGAATGTCGTCAAGATGCGCGCCGCCTTGCTGCCGGCGGACCAGGTAATCGAGGATGCCGCGTTCGACAAATACACTTACATCCGTTCCGCGTATCTGCAACGCCGCGCGGCGCAGATACGCGATTGACGCCAATACCATGATTGCAAAGGAAATCCCCATGAAACGCTGGTTGCTGTTGTCCCTGATGCTGTTTTGCGCCGCGGCGGGCGCGCAGGACGCCGCCCCGGACGCGCTGGTGCGCACGGTCACGGATGATGTGCTCGCCGCCATGCGCGCCGACAAGGACATTCAAAAGGGAAGCAGCGGGAAAACCGTTGCCCTGGTCGAAAACAAGGTGCTTCCCTATTTCAACTTTGACCGCATGACGGCGCTTGCCGTAGGGCGCGACTGGAACAAGGCGACGCCGCAGCAAAAGAAACAACTGGCGAATCTTTTCCAGAACCTGCTGGTGCGGACCTATTCCAACGCGCTTTCCTCCTATCGTGACCAGACAGTGCGCTACAAGCCGTTCTCGATGAAACCGGGAGACACCGACGCGCTGGTGCGCACGGAAGTCGTCAAGCCCGGCGGACGTCCCATCCAACTGGATTACAGCCTGGAGAAATCCGGGCCGGGTTCGGCCTGGAAGGTGTACGACGTTGTTGTTTCCGGCGTCAGTCTGGTGACCAACTATCGCGACACCTTCGCCCAGGAAGTCCGCAAGGGCGGTATCGACGGCCTGATCCAGTCCCTGGCCGACAAGAACAAGACACTGGAAAAAGGACAGAAATGATCGAATGCGCGGAGGGCCGCCTGAAAATCTCGGTTCCCATGGTCATGGACCACGCCAGAAAGCTTCTGGAGGCAGGCCGGGAATATCTAGAGGCGGGGGCGCTGACGATCGATCTTGCCGGAGTGACGGAGGTGGATTCATCCGGGCTTGCTGTCCTGCTCGAATGGCAGCGCGCCGCGCGCGGGCGTCTCGCGGTGACCGGCGCGCCGGAAGGACTCACGGCGCTGGCGCGCCTTTACAATCTCGACGGCCTGCTTGACCTGTCGCCGCGATGATCGCGTTCAAGCCCAGCGACATCGTCCGCTACCTGGATCAATATGTCATTGGACAGGAAGACGCCAAGCGGGTCCTGGCTGTCGCCGTACACACCCATTATCGTCGCCTTTCCCTCAGGAAAACCGGCGGCGAAACGGGGCTGGACAAGAGCAACATCCTCATCGTCGGGCCTTCCGGCTGTGGCAAGACCCTGTTGTGCGAGACCCTGGCGCGCCGGATGTCCGTTCCCTTTGTGACGGCCGACGCCACTTCCCTGGCGCAGACCCGCTTCGTGGGCGAGGAAATCGAGGCCATCATGACGCGTCTTCTGGAACGCGCGGGCGGCGATCTGGAAAAAGCGAGTCAGGGCATTGTCTTCATCGACGAGGTCGACAAGCTGAAGACCGGTGCCTCGGGTACGATCCGGGCCACTTCCGGCGAGAGCGTGCAGCATGCCCTGCTGAAAATCATGGAAGGCTATCCGGCGCGTTTCGACAATGGTCGCGTCATGGACACCAGCGGCATCCTGTTCATTTGCGGTGGCGCGTTCGTCGAGCTGGAACGGATCATGGCGCGCACCCATGCCTTCGGCTACATCGCCACCATGGAAGGCGAGGACGAAAACATCCTGGAACGCCTGAACAACCGTGTCAAGCCCACGGACCTGTTCGAATACGGTCTCATTCCCGAATTCACCGGACGCCTGCCCATCATCGCGCGCGTCACGCCGCTGGACCGGAACATGCTGGCGCGCATCATGGTGGAGCCGAAAAACGCGCTCTACCAGCAATTCCGCACGTTGTTGGCCGAGGAGGGCGTGCAGCTCGTCATCTCGGCAACGGTTTTCCAGCAGATCGCCGACCTTGCCCTGGAATACAAGACCGGGGCGCGTTCCCTGCGCGGCATTTTCGAGGAGCTTCTCACGCCGGTCCTGTACTCAGTGCCGGACCAGCCCGGAATCAAGGCCGTGCATATCCGCTCCCTGTTCGAGCCACCGCAGTTCCTGACGCGGCAGATGCCGGAAAGCGAAGGGCGGGCGACGGCAACGCCGGCCTAGCCTTGCCGTTTTCCCACACCGCAGTGCGCGCCTTGTATTCATCTGGAACAAACTCCGGTTGGAAACCTCCTCCTCCGGGGGGATAATCCGGCATGGAAGGGAGGTACTCCCTCCGCATGCCGTGTTGCCCGGTCACGGGCGTGGACTGAACATTTTCCATTCCTTTTCTTTGTCATGGATAAACTCGCCATTCAAGGCGGCGCCGCCCTTTCCGGCGAAATCGCCATCTCCGGCGCGAAAAACGCCGCCCTGCCCATTCTCTGCGCGGCATTACTGACTCCGGAGCCGTTGCACCTGACCAACTTGCCGCGGTTGAACGACATCGCCACCCTGCTCAGGCTGCTGGCCCGGATGGGGGTTACGGTTCACGACGATGGCGCGGATGCCCTGACGCTCGACGCGCGCAGACTGGACCATCCGGTTGCGCCCTACGAACTTGTCAAGACCATGCGCGCTTCCATTCTGGTGCTAGGGCCGCTGCTTGCCCGCCACGGCGAAGCGCGGGTATCGCTGCCCGGCGGCTGCGCCATCGGGGCGCGTCCGGTGGACCAGCACGTCAAGGGACTTCAGGCGATGGGGGCGGACATTCGTGTCGAACAGGGGTACATCGAGGCGAAAGCCGGCCGCCTGAAAGGCGCGCGCATCTGTACCGACATGGCGACGGTCACAGGCACCGAAAACCTGATGATGGCCGCTGTGCTGGCCGATGGCGAAACCGTCATCGAAAACGCCGCCCGTGAACCGGAGGTCGTCGATCTCGCCAAGTGCCTGATCCGCATGGGCGCGCGCATTTCCGGTGTCGGCACGGACGTGATCGCCATCCAGGGCGTCGAGCGCCTTGGTGGCGCGGAGCACGCGATCATGCCGGACCGCATCGAGACCGGCACCTACCTGTGCGCCGCCGCCGCCGCGGGCGGTTCGGTGCGCCTGACCCGCACCTCCGCCGCCTGTCTGGATGTTGTGGTGGACAAGCTCATGGACGCCGGTTGCGATGTCGAGCTTGAGCGCAACGCCATCTGTCTCAAGGCCCCGGCGCGCCTGAAATCCGTGAGTCTGCGCACCGCCCCCTATCCGGCCTTTCCCACCGACATGCAGGCGCAGTTCATGGCGATCAACAGCGTCGCCGATGGTGTCGCCACCATCCGCGAGACCATTTTCGAGAACCGCTTCATGCACGCGGGCGAGCTCGCGCGCCTGGGCGCGGACATCCAGATCGAAGGCGGCAACGCCATCGTGCGCGGCGTCAAACAATTGCAGGGCGCAACCGTGATGGCAACCGACCTGCGCGCCTCCGCCTCGCTTGTCATCGCCGCGCTCGCCGCCCGGGGGGAGACCGTGATCGACCGCATCTACCATCTCGATCGCGGTTATGAGCGTCTCGAAGAAAAACTTTCCCAACTGGGCGCGCGGGTCGAACGAATCAGGAACGCGCCGCCTCAAGGTCAGGGGTAAGGCAATCCCCGATGGATGCCCTCCCGATTTGGCGCGCGCTTCCCGGAACGCGCCCGGCGGAATGAAAGCGCGGGACTTGGCTGTCCGGGAAAACGGGTATCATAGCGCCCCCGTTTTCCGTTTCCACCGATTGATGTCCGTGTGAAAACCCTGTTGCGTCTCGCTGTCTTCCTGTTCTGCCTCGGCGGCGTGGCGGTCGCTGCGTTGTACGGCTGGCTGACGCGCCCATTGACCCTGCCGGTGACGGCGGGGACCGTTGAATTCCGGATTCCGGCAGGGACGAGCCTGCGCGGCGTCGCCACGATCCTGGCGGAAGCCGGAATCAACGCGCAACCGGATCTCCTGGCGTTTGCCATGTTCCTGAAACGCTGGCGCGGCGGCGGCCCGCACATCCGGACAGGAACCTACGGCATCACGGCGGGGACGACCCCCTGGGAACTCCTGGACATCCTGGTCGCGGGCCGGGTACTGCAAATGGATGTGCGTCTGGTGGAAGGCTGGACTTTCCGGCAATGGCGCGCGCGCCTGCGGCAACAGGCGGGACTCGCGCACGAGCTGGAGCGTCTTTCCGACGCGGAAGTCATGGCAAGGCTGAACCTTGCGGGAACATCTCCCGAAGGGGCGTTTTTCCCGGACACCTACCGGGTCGACCTCCACGCGAGCGACCTGGAGCTTCTGGGCCTGGCCGCGCAGACCCTGCAGAAGCACCTGCGGCGGGAATGGGCGGCGCGCCAGGACGGTTTGCCGTACCGCACGCCCTATGAGGCCCTGATCGTGGCGTCCATCGTGGAAAAGGAAACCGGCATCGACGCGGATCGCCCCATGGTGGCGAGCGTGTTTGTCAACCGCCTGCGCCTGGGTATGCGCCTGCAAACCGATCCGACGGTGATCTATGGTCTTGGGGATGCGTTTGACGGCAACTTGCGGCGGCGCGACCTGGAAACCGACACGCCCTACAACACCTATACCCGCGCGGGATTGCCGCCAACGCCGATCGCCATGCCGGGGCTGGCCTCGATCAGGGCGGCGCTCCATCCGGCGCGGACCCGCCATCTCTATTTCGTGGCGCGCGGCGATGGCTCCAGCGCGTTTTCCGAAACGCTGGAGGAACACAACCAGGCGGTCAACCGTTTCCAGCGTGGACAGCGGTGACTCCCCATGGACGCGACCGGAAAATTCATCACCCTGGAAGGCATCGACGGCGCCGGCAAGTCAAGCCATGTGGAATGGATCGCCGATTTCCTGCAACAGCGCGGCAAGCGTGTGCTTCCCACCCGTGAACCCGGCGGCACGCGCCTGGGCGAACGGTTGCGCGAATGGCTTCTTTCCGAACCCATGCAACTGGAGACGGAAACGCTGCTCCTGTTCGCCGCCCGCCAGGAGCATCTGGCGCAGGTCATCCGTCCCGCCCTTGCGCGGGGCTGCTGGGTGGTCTGCGACCGTTATGCCGACGCCACCTACGCCTATCAGGGCGGCGGGCGCGGCATGGCGCGAAAGCGCCTGGAAACCCTGGAGCAATGGGTGCAGGGCGCTCATCAGCCGGATCTGACGCTGCTTTTCGATGTTTCCTGCGAAGTGGCGCGACAACGCATCGCGCAGGCAGACCGCCATCTGGACCGCTTCGAGCGGGAGCACGCGCAATTCCACGATCGCGTGCGCCGTGCCTATCTGGCGCGGGCCGCGCGATTTCCCGGGCGTTTCCGGGTTCTGGACGGCGAATCCGACATGGCCGGGTTGCGCGCGCGACTGACGCAAATACTGCTGGCGTTCGGCGCATGAACCCGCGGGAATTGCATCCGGCAAGCTGGCGGCGCCTCCTGGACTGGCGGGCGCGGCTGCCGCACGCGCTGCTCCTGGCCGGTCAGCGCGGAGTGGGCAAGACGGATCTGGCGCGCGCCTTCGCCGCCGGCCTCCTGTGCGAAGCGCCACAGGCGCATGACGAAGCCTGCGGCGTCTGCGTCGCCTGCCGCTGGTTTGCGCAGGGACAGCATCCGGATTTCCGACTGCTGGCGCCGGAAGCCCTGTGCCCGGCGTCCGGAGAAGCGGAAAAATCCACGCGCGCCGGACAGGACATTACCATCGCCCAGGTGCGCGAACTCGATGATTTCCTGGCGGTCGGCGCGCACCGCCGGGGATTGCGCGTCATCCTCCTGCATCCCGCCGAAACCCTGAATCGCGCCGCGGCCAACGCGCTCCTGAAAATCCTGGAGGAGCCGCCGGAATCCGTTCTGTTCCTGCTGGTTTCCAGCGAGCCGATGCTGCTTCTGCCAACCCTGCGCAGTCGCTGCCAGACCCTGCCGATTCCGTTGCCGGACGCCGCGTTGACACTGCGCTTTCTGCGCGATGCCCGTGTGCCGGATGCCGAAGCCTGGCTGGCGTTGGCGGGTGGCGCGCCGGAACTCGCGCGACAACTGGCGGAAGGAACATCCCTCGACTGGCTGGATGTCCTGACGCGGGCGCTGGAAAGCGGCGGACAACTGGAAGTCATTGCCGCCGCGTCGGCGCTGGAAAGGAAGCTGAAGGCGGTGAAAGGCGGGAATCCCTTGCCGCAGGCAATGGAAAGCGCGCAAAAATGGCTGGTGGACCTGAACCTGGCCGCGCGGGAGCTGCCAATCCGGTTTTATTTGCGACAACGCGCTAAAATAGCCGCCTTGGCGGATGTCGCGCATCCGGTCGCGCTGGCGCGGTTCTATCGTCAATCGCTGGAATGGCGCCGGGAGAGCGAACATCCCCTGAACATGTGCCTGTTTCTGGAACGGTTTTTTTTCCGTTATCGGAGTCTGTTTGTGAAGTGAGGGCCTTATGAATACCTCGGTTTCCCCGAATCCCGCGCGTCCGGCAACGGCCAATCCCGCTTCGTCCGGCGCGGCGCGCCCCGCGCCTTCCGGATTCGCTGGCGCGCGACCCGCCGCGGGGAATGCCGGCGCCACCGGAACGGCGCGTCCCGCTGTGGCGCCCAAACCCGCCGCGCCCAAGCCCGCCGCCGGACGGCCCAATGTCCTGTCGCTCAACATCAGTTCCAAGTCCGCGCTCTACGTTGCCTACATCTCCCAGTTCAAGAACGGGGGAATCTTCGTTCCGACCGACCGGGACTACGCGGTGGGCGAGGAGGTGTTCATGCTCCTGTCGCTCATAGACGATCCCACCAAATTCCCGGTTGCCGGCAAGGTCGCCTGGATCACGCCACCGGGCGCGCAGGGCAACCGCCCACAGGGAGTCGGCATCCACTTCAACGCCGACGAAAACAGCAAGACGGTGCGCCGCAAGATCGAAATGGTGTTGACGGGAACCATCGGTTCGACGCGGCCCACCAATACGCTGTAATCCTTCGCGCTCCAATGCTGGTCGACTCGCATTGCCATCTGGATTTTCCCGATTTTGCCGCTGATTTGCCCCAGGCGCTGGCCGCCATGCGGGAAAATGGCATTGACGGCGCGCTGTGCGTCGGCGTGAATCTGGAGGATTTTCCTCGCGTCCGCGCGCTGGCCGAAGAGCATGCCCACCTTTTCGCCAGTGTTGGCCTGCATCCGGAATACCATCAGGGAGTAGAGGAGCCGGACGAAGCGCGTCTGGTCGCCCTGGCCGCGCATCCCAAGGTAATTGCCATCGGCGAAACCGGGCTTGATTATCATTGGCACAAGGAACAGCCAGCGTGGCAACGGCAGCGGTTTCGCACCCACATCCGGGCGGCGCTGGCGGCGCGAAAACCCCTGGTCATCCATTCGCGGGAAGCGGCGGCGGATACCCTGCGCATCCTGAAAGAGGAAGGTGCTTCCCGCGCGGGCGGCATCTTCCACTGCTTTTCCGAGGATTGGGCTGTCGCGGAAGCGGCGCTGGAAATAGGGTTCTATCTTTCTTTTTCCGGCATCGTCACGTTCAGGAGCGCCAGATCGGTGCAGGAAGTCGCCGCGCGCGCGCCGCTTGCGCGCATTCTGGTGGAAACCGACGCGCCTTTTCTCGCGCCCGCGCCGTATCGCGGCAAGCGCAACCAGCCTGCCTACGTGCGCCATGTGGCGGAAGCCGTCGCCCGGCTGCGCGACATGCCGTTCGAGCGCCTGGCCGAAGCCACGACCGAAAATTTCTTCACCCTTTTCCCCCAAGCACGCGAGGCGCTGTCATGAACACACGAAGAAACATCTTGTCGCGATTCGTCCTGGTGATCCTGCTTGCCGGCTTTGCGCCCCTACCCGCGGACGCTCTCACCTCGGCCTACGATGACATTCTTTCCGCCGTCAAGCTGGGCGACAAGGGCGCGGTTGTCGCCCTTCTGGAGCGCGGCATGGACGTCAACACCACGGATGCCGAGGGCAATACGCTCCTGATGCTCGCAACGCGGGAAGGGCATGAGGATCTGGTCGCGCTCTTCATCCAGCGGCGCGCGCGGGTGAATGCCCGGAATCGTCATGGTGACTCTGCCCTGCGATTCGCCGCCTACCAGGGGCAGCTTTCCATCACGCGGCGTCTTGTGGAAGCGGGCGCGCAAATCAACATGGATGGCTGGACGCCGCTGATCTACGCGGCGTTCAATGGGCATCTGGAAGTCGTGCAATATTTGCTGCGCCACGGCGCGGCGATCGACGCCGTCAGCGAAAACGGCATGACCGCCTTGATAGCGGCGGCGCGCGGCGGTTTCCTGGATGTGGTCAGGATTCTGACGGTGGCGGGCGCGAACCTCGATATCCGGACGGCGCAGGGTGAAACCGCGTTGGACTGGGCGCGCAAGACCCACAATACGGGAGTGGCGGATTACCTGGAGTCCCGCGGCGCGAAACCGGGCAAGACGGTCACACTGGAGATTCGCTAGTTTCCTGCTGGAAACCGCTCCAGGCCCAGGCGCGTGAAAGCGGAAAAATTTGCGCGGACAGCTTGGGATTCGTCGCGCGTTGTGGCATAGTCGCCGGAGTTTTCGGGAGGGTGATTCATTGGATCTGCAACCATCTTTGCAAATGTCGCTCGGGGAAGAAGCTTTCGACATTCATCTTCTGCTGGCGTTTCTCGTCATGTTCATCGCGGGCATATTGGGCGGGCTGGTCAATCGCTATCTGGCGGAACGCCGTTTCGAGGAGCGCTGGCGTGACGTCAGGAGCATCCGGCATTACCTGCTGTTCGGTGTCGTGACCGCCCTGACCGTGCCGCCGCTCACCCTGGCGATTCTCTCCAGTAGCCTGCTGGCGAACGCCCGCCACAATCCGGCGGACTGGTACGTATTCGCAGCGTTCTGCCTGACCATGGTCATCGCGACCTACCGTATTTTCGAGAACTTCGTCACGGCTTCGACCGACCGCCAGCGGCTGGAGGTCCTGCAAGAGGAAGTCGAGCGGATCAAGGAAGCGCAGCAGGCGCTCTACCGCTATCTCGAACCGATGGTGGCCGCCTCGGAGAAAACCGTGCCGCGGGAAGCGCTTACGTACAACGACATGGAAATCCTGCGGGCGCTTGCTGACGAAAGCTATGTTTACGGCAATCTTGCGGCGCTGACCGAAAAGACGGGCCTGGGAAGGGAGTTAATCAGCCAGCGCCTCACCATCCTGAAAAACGCCGGCCTGATCGATACCCGCATCAACGAGGGCAATGTCCTGCACTGGGTAATCTCGGCGCGTGGACGGCAGACACTGAGCCAGGATGGCGAAGCGGACGCCTGAAACCGGAATCCCCGCAATTTCCATGCCCCTGAATATCGTCATCCTGGCCGCTGGCCAGGGAAAACGCATGGCGTCCAGCCTGCCCAAGGTTTTGCATCCGCTTGCGGGCAAGGCGCTGTTGCGACATGTTCTCGATACGGCGCGAAGTCTCGTACCCGCGCGCCTTGTCGTGGTTTACGGGCACGGCGGCGACATCGTGCGGGACGCGGTGCGCGATACCGATGGGTCGAAAGAGGCGTGCTGGGTCTTGCAGACGCCGCAACTGGGAACCGGCCACGCGCTCGCGCAAGCCTTGCCGCACCTGGATGCCGATCTGCCCACGCTCGTGTTGTACGGCGACGTGCCCCTGGTGCAGAAGGCGACGCTGGAACACCTGATTCACCAGGGTGGTCAGGGAATGGGGCTTTTGACCGCGCGTCTCGACGATCCCCAAGGGTATGGTCGCGTCGCGCGCGACGCGGCGGGCGAGGTGGTGGCAATCGTGGAAGAAAGGGACGCGACGCCGGAAGAACGCCGAATCGCGGAGATCAATACGGGCATCATGTTGCTGCCCCCCGAAAAAACGCCCCGCTGGCTTGCTGGACTTTCCAGCGCGAATGCGCAGGGCGAATACTATCTCACGGACGTGGTGGCCCGCGCGGTCGCCGAGGGCGTTTCCGTGCGGACGACGCATCCGGCGGCAACATGGGAAATCCAGGGAGTAAACGACAAATCGCAGCTCGCGCAACTGGAGCGCGTCTGGCAAAGGCAACTGGCCGAGCGCCTGTTGCGGCAGGGAGTGCGTCTTGCCGACCCGGCCCGCGTCGATATTCGCGGAACGCTCACCTGCGCGCAGGACGTCTTTATCGATGTGGGCGTGGTGTTCGAGGGCGAGGTCAGTCTGGCGGAAGCCGTGGAAATCGGCCCCTACTGCGTGATTCGCAACGCCAGGATCGAGGCGCGCGCGCGCCTTGCCGCCTTTACGCACATCGAAAACGCGCAAGTGGGTCCGGACGCCGTTGTCGGCCCCTATGCCCGCCTGCGGCCAGGCACGGAAATTGCTTCCGGCGCGCGTGTCGGCAATTTCGTGGAGATCAAGAACAGCCGCGTCGGTCCCGGTTCCAAGGCAAACCATCTGGCGTACATCGGTGACGCGGAAGTGGGCGCACGGGTAAACATCGGGGCCGGGACGATCACCTGCAATTACGATGGCGCGAACAAATCCCGGACCGTGATCGAGGACGACGCGTTCATTGGGTCCGACACCCAACTGGTTGCTCCCGTCCGGGTTGGCCGCGGCGCGACACTGGGGGCGGGAACAACGCTGACCCGGAACGCGCCGCCCGACGCCCTCACCGTTTCCCGTGTCCGGCAAACGTCCGTGGCGAACTGGAAACGGTCCGCGAAAAAACGAACCCCTCCCTCCTGACAGGGTGGTGGTTCGGTTTTATTCCGCGGGCGGCACGTAACCCGCGACCTGGTCGGCGCCTTCGCCGAAGAAATGATTCTGTACCTGCTCGAGCAGGTATTTGCGATGCTGCGGATCGGCCATGTTGAGCCGGTGCTCGTTGATAATCATGGTTTGCAGGCGCAGCCATTGTTGCCAGGCTTCCTGGGAGACATTCTCGAAAATCCTCTGGCCGACAGGGCCTGGCAGGGGCGCGCGCTCCAAGCCTTCGGCCTCCCGGCCAAGCTTTACGCAGCGGACGGTTCGGGTCATGACAATACCCTTCTTTCTTCGTTTTCGGAAAAGCGGCGATTATAGACCGGGACGCGGGAGCGGAACGACTTTCGCCGTTCGCTCCGGTCGGCGGCGGGAAAGGAGCGGTGACATGATCCCGAATCGTTTCAAAGTGTGATCCGTTTCCCCGTGTGCGGCATTTCCAGCGCCTTGGCGACGGCCTTGCCGATGACAAGGATCGCGGGTTTGTCGCAATGCCGGGCCATTGTTTCGAGTTTTTCCAGGGTTCCAATGACGGTAGTTTGTCCGGGACTGTCGATCTTCGAGACGAAGGCGGCGGGAATGTCGAGCGGAACGCCGGCGTTTTGCGCCGCTTCCCGGATTTTCCCGGCGAAGCTGTGGGCCATCAGCACGATCAGGGTGTATGGAAAATCCTTGAGAAGCGGAATCCAGTCGCTGTTGAAGCGGGTCTCCCGCAAGTGCGCCGAGACGACCAGCGCGCCCGCCGAGTAATCGCGCAGGGTTGGCGTGATGCCGCCGGCGAGACAGCCAGACAGGAAGGCGCTGATGCCGTTCATTATCTCCAGCGCGACGCCATGCCGCGACAGGAACGTCGCTTCTTCAAAGAGACGGCCGAAGACGAGCGGGTCGCCACCTTTCAGTCGTCCGACCCGGAAACCCTGCCGGGCATGATCGAGCATCATGGCGTTGATTGTTTCCTGCGGGAACTGCTGACACCCTTTTCGCTTGCTGACGTCGATCCTACGACAGTCTTCCGGCAGCAGTTCGACGATTTCCCTGCCGACCAGCGCATCGATCAGGGCGACATCCAGGAATTTCAGGGTTTTCAGCGCCTTGAGGGTGAGTTGTTCCCGGCTACCGGGACCGCATCCGATCAGGAAAACCTTGCCGGTTTGCCCCCGGTTTTCCACCTGTTTTCTTTCGCTCTTCCGGCTTTCCCGAAGCTCCCGGTAAAACACCGTATCCCGTTCCGGCAGGGTCGCCGCGATCAGATCCCGGATGCGTTGCGCGTAGCGGGGGGAAGCGCCGCCGGTGCTGACGGAAACGCAGAGGTCGTGATTCCGGTATGTCGCGCCGAAATAAAAGTCGCAGTATTCCGGTATGTCGACGCAATTGAGCCAGTACCCCAAAGCCTTTCGGCGTTCCCACAGGCGTTTCGAAAGGGTTCGGTCGCCGGTCGCGTCAATGACGATGTCCCAGCCCCTGGCGTCGTCCGGCGCGAACGCGCGAAGGTGCAGGGGATGGGGAAAAGCGGCAAGAAAGAACGGATCGCGGATGCTGCGGGCAATGACGGCGATTTCACAATCGCTGTCCAGGAGCGCGCGCGCCTTCTGCGCGGCGACCCTGCCCGCGCCGATCAGCAAAATTCGTTTTGGCGTCAGCGCAACGGGAAGAACATGCATGATGAAGATGAAGACCACAGGTGCTCGATATGTTTGTGGGATGCGGGGCGAGAAGAAAGCCAGCCGCTGCCTTTTTTGCGCGGGCCTTGTCCCTGTCCGCGCGGTTTTCCCGGATGGTTCCCTGTCGTTTCCGTGGGATATTTTCCGTTTTCCCGACGCGCGTCAGGCGTTCCGGGGATTTTCCCCCTACCGGCTGCCGGGTAATGCGTGTAGTGCGCGCGTCGAAGAGGTCGTGGCTCTCCAGATGCATGATGTAACGCCAAATGTGTCGCGGTTGATCGGGAATGGTCTGATGGCG
>JAISME010000099.1 GCA_031276915.1 Zoogloeaceae bacterium | reverse complement strand
TCTTTTTCTTTACAAAGGAGCATCATCATGAAACATCCTGTACACACCTTCCAGCGCGGCTTTACGCTCATCGAACTGATGATCGTCGTCGCCATCATCGGCATCCTTGCCGCCATCGCCCTTCCCGCCTACCAGCAGTACACCATCCGTGCCTATGTCGTCGAAGGCTTGAGTCTCGCGGGCGGCGCCAAGGCCGCACTCATGGACGCCTATGTCAGCAACGGAGCGGAAAATTTGCCCACGGTGCCCTACCCCGGTTCTGGACCATCGCCCAAAGGCAGCTTCAACTACCAGTTCAAGCCAACGGCCAATGTAAAGGCAATTGAAATCCACAGGAACCATCAACCAGAATATGACCATCCGGTCATTGTTATCCGCTATGGCGGCAAGAACAAGCAACTGAACGATTTGGGCCTTGTATTGTTGATGTTGCCAGGAGTTGGCGGAGTCCGGGAAAACGGTTTTCCTGTTTTCCCAATCGGAGTGAACAATGATGGCAAAGGCAGCGAACAAAAGGGTTTCGGTTCCATCGTCTGGGCCTGTTCCCTGAGCGTCTATAACACAAAGACTTTCAAGGAGCTTGCCAAGTACCTGCCCAGCCGTTGCCGCTACAAGGGCAACGCAAAATAGGGAATGGTGAATACCTTCCCGAAGATGAATGGATGTTGCGATTCCGGGTCCAGTTCACCTTGCCGGCTTGCGAGGTCGACAGGGCAAGAAAGGAGCTGGACCGGAATGCAACACAGTCGGGATCAGGAAGGCCGGCAGTGGCGTTTGGCGGATTGCCATGCCCATGGTTCGTCCAACACATGACCGGCGAAAGCCCGACACTGGCGACAGGGAAACCGGATTGATCGCAAACAACCTCCGGCTTGCGATCCCACCCGAAAGAATCAGCGTGAACGCTGAAACCCCGGCCTGAAAGCCGGGGTTTCGATCGCGGAGACCCGGAAGGGAAAAGAAACCCTTTCCGGGTTCGTTTTGCGCGGCAGGCGGGAACGCCTGGCGCGCGTTTCCCGCTCGCTTTCCGCTCGTCTACTTGAGCTGTTCGTGCAACAGTCCCAGTATTCTCCGCGCGGTTTCGGAACGTTCCACGCCGCCTTCCGGGGAGAGTATCTGGACGCGGGTATTGCCCTCCGTGTTTTCCCGGATGTGGATGCGATACTGCACCTGTGGCGTCACCCTGGGTGAACCCTGCCAGAAAAGGAGCCTGGAAAACCAGCCACCCTCCTTTTTCGGCTGATCCATTTCCGGATCGACGTAGCGCACGAAATACAACCCCTGGCTGCGATCCCGGTCTTCCACGGTGAAACCGATACGATCCAGCGCCAGCCCCAGACGACGCCAGGCGCGGTCGAAGCGTTCCTGAAGTTCCAGCGCGCCCACGCCGCCGTCTTCCGCCCTGGCGAGCGTGGCCCGGTCCACCCCCCTCGCCACCGCCAGCGCGGTTGCCGCGCGCCGTTCGTCGGTACCCAGACGCACCATCAGGCGGCGCAGCATTTCAGCCTCCAGTTCCGGGTCGGAGGCGGTGGGCTGCCAGCGGGTATCGTCATGCGCGGAAGACGTGTAGACCTCCTCCATGCGACGGTTGCTGATGAAGATATCGGTGACGCCGGGTTCCGCGCCCGGTTCGAAGCGGGTGCGGAACTTGTCCCGCTCACCCGTGGAATACAGCGAATCCAGGAGTTTCCCAAGGGTATTGCGAATGATGTCGTCGGGAATTCTGGCGCGGTTTTCCGCCCAGTCGGTCTCCATGATGCCCGCTTCCCGCGATTCCAGGACAATGATGAAGCCCAGTTCCTGCCAGAAATCCCGGACGGAATCCCAGAGCTTGTCAGCGGGCGCCCTGACCACCAGCCAGCGTTGGTTGCCGGAACGCTCGACACGGATGTTCGGAATGTCCGGCAACACGACGCTGCCCTGCGCCCCTTCCGCGCCTGGCGCGCGCTCGGCGCTGTATTCGGAAAACGTGGCCTGGCCCCGGCTGGAGAAATCCGGCACGATATAACGGTCATCACGGGAAAGTTGCGTCAAATCCGGCGGCACTTCCAGTGTCGGCGCCTTGCCAGCGGACTTGTAGTCGACTTTCTTGGTATCCGGAATGATGCCGCCGCCCATGCAGCCGCCGAGCGCCAGGGCAAGTGCGGAAAGCGCCAGGGGCGCGGAAAGGAAGGAACGAGAGGGGGAACGCATGAAATCTCCTTATTGCTTCAGGCCAGCCGCGACAAGCGCCGCCTTTACCCTGGCTTGCCCGGCGGCGCCCAGGCGTGTCAGGGGCAGGCGGATACCCGGTTCGATCAGGCCCAGTTCGGCAACCGCCCATTTCACGGGAATGGGATTGGCTTCGCAGAACAGGTCGCGGTGCAGGGCTTGCAAACGAAAATGCAGGTCACGCGCCGTTTTGCCATCGCCGGCGCGCGCGGCGACACACAACGCGTGCATCAGGCGCGGCGCCACGTTGGCCGTCACGGAAATCACCCCGTGAAATCCCAGGAGGACAGAAGCCATTGCCGTCATGTCGTCGCCGCTGTAAAGCGCGAAATCCTCGGGCGCGCGCGCGATCAGATCGGTGGCGCGGCCGATTTCACCGGTCGCGTCCTTGACGCCGACGATATTGGGAATTTCCGCAAGCCGCAGCACGGTGTCGTTCGACATGTCCGCCACGGTGCGGCCCGGCACGTTGTAGAGGATGAGTGGAATCTCCCCGGCCTCGGCGATGGCGCGAAAATGCTGGTAAATCCCTTCCTGCGTGGGCCTGTTGTAGTAGGGCACCACGGAGAGCGTGGCGTCGGCGCCGGCCTTCCGGGCGAAACGGGCAAGCGCGATGGCTTCCGCCGTGGAATTGGCCCCGGTCCCCGCGATTACCGGAATCCGGCCTGCCGCCTGTTCCACGGTCGTCTTGATGAGCGCGCAATGTTCTTCCACGTCGACCGTCGGGGATTCGCCGGTGGTGCCGACAACCACGATGGCGTCTGTCTGCTCCGCCACGTGAAAATCCACCAGCCTTCTCAGGGCCTCGAAATCAAGACGCCCATCCTCGAACATGGGCGTCACAATGGCAACGATCGATCCGGTAATCATGGAAAACGCCGCTTGAAAGGGAGGAAAGATTGTACCCGAGTCACCACGGGCGGCAAACCGTTCCAGTCCGGCAAATTCAGCCCATCCCCCCGTGAGGCGGCAAGGTTTTCCGCCGGACGGGCGCGCTTGCCCACGCCAGACGAAGCGTCGATTCCCCGCGACGCCCCTGGCGGCGGGACGGCGCGCGCCATGACCCGGAGCGGGAACGGAAATGGCATGGTCCTTGCTCGAAACCGGTGACAGGCGGAGTAAAGATTTTCCCGCCGGCGCCGTAGTCAACCACGGCAGAACCGGAGACCCGACCATGAGTTTATTGAATACCGGCCTCACCGCGCTCTCCACCGCGCAACTCGGCCTTGCCACGACGCAGCACAACATCGCCAACGCGAACACGCCGAGCTACAGCCGCCAGTCCATCATGCAGGCGACGAACGGCGCCATCTTTTCCGGCGCGGGCTTCATCGGCCAGGGCGTGCATGTAAACACCATCCTGCGCAGCTTCAGCGACGTCCAGACCAGGCAGTTGAACGATGCCCAGAGCAAATCCAGCGAACTGGACACCTATACGGCGATGATCGCGCGCATCGACAGCCTGCTCGCGGATTCCAATTCCGGTGTTTCCCCGGTGCTGGCCGGATTCTTCCAGGGGGTGCAGGATGTCGCCGCCAACCCGGCGCTCACCTCGGCGCGGCAGTCCATGGTGAGCAGCGCGCAGGCGCTCGTCACCCGTTTCCAGATCCTCGATACGCGATTGACACAACTGGCCGGGGAAACCAATGTCCAGATCCAGGATTCCATCAACCTCATCAACGGCTACGGCGAACAGATCGCCGGCCTGAACAACAAGATTGTCGGCATGCTTTCCTCGGGCCAGGCGCCCAACGACCTTCTGGACGAACGGGATCGGCTGGTGCTGGAGCTGAACAAGCTCGTGCATGTCTCCACCATCCAGGAATCCAACGGCAACCTGAACGTCTTTGCCGGCATGGGCCAGCAGATCGTCGTGGGAAGCCATGCCATAGCGCTGGAAGCGCGTCCTTCCGCCGCCGACCCCGAGCGCATCGTCATCGCGCAGAAGAACGGCCAGGAATTGCCGGTGAGCTACTTCGACGGCGGTTCCGTCGGCGGACTCCTGCGTTTCCGCGCGGAAGCGCTGGAACCGGTGCTCAACTCCCTGGGACAGACGGCCGCTTCCATCGCGCTCACGGTGAATGCGCAGCAGGGGCTGGGGCAGGATTTGCTGAACAACGTGGAGGGCGACGCGGATTTCATCGGGAAAATCTTCATGCCCGCCAATCCCAAGGGAATTCCCAACCACAACAACAACCGGACATCGTATCCGAACGGCGCTTTCACGGGCGAGATCGCCAGTTTCGCGTTCCTGCCGCCGGAAATTTCCAGCGAGGGAAACTTCTACACGAAACTCACCGGCAGCGATTACGAAGCGCGTTTCGACGGGACCGATTTCACCATCGTCCGCCTGAACGACAAGAAGGTGGTGGCGACCGGCGCGCAGGGGACGGACATCGAATTCGACGGCGTGAAGATCAATTTCTCGCCCGGCCATGCCACGGGCGACAGCTATCTCCTGCAACCCACGCGCGAAACCAGCCGCAACGTCACGATCAACCAGGAAATCATCGCGGATGTGCGCAAGATCGCGGCGGCCTCGCCGATCCGCACGGGAACCGGCGTCGACAACACCGGCAACGCGATAATCAGCGCCGGGGAGATAAGCGGCCCGAATCACGCCGTCCCGGCCACGCCCATCGAGCTTGCATATGATACAAGCGTCACGCCGCCACAACTGACCGTCACCGGCGGCACGCCCGGAACGGTCCTGGTCAATGGCGCGCCCGCGACCTTTCCGGTCGACTACAGCAGCGGCGACGTCATCAGCATCGACGGATTCGAGTTCGCCATCACCGGCACGCCGGCCAACGGGGATACATTCACCATCGGGGCGAACACCGGCGGCATCGCCGATTCCCGCAACATCGTGCGCATCGGCAACCTGCAAACCGCCATGACCATGCACGGCGCGGATTCGACCAAGGGGAACGCCACCTTCCAGGTCGCCTACGCGCAACTGGTGAGCGACATCGGTACCAAAACCAAGACGGCACAGGTCAATGCCGAATCACAAACCGTCGTCCTGCAGCAGGCGATCGAGACCCGCGAGGCAACCGCGGGCGTGAACCTGGACGAAGAATACGCCAACATCCTGCAATACCAGCTTTCCTACCAGGCGGCGGCGCGGATGATGGATACGGTCTCGAAGCTCTTCGACATTGTCGTGAGCATCGGACGCTGAAGGAGAAGGAGAGATCATCATGCGACTGTCCACCGCGCTCATCCACGATTCCGGCATCAACGGCCTGACCCGCAACCAGTACAGCCTGTACAAGTACCAGAACCAGATGGCCACGGGTCGCCGCGTGGTAACACCGGCGGATGATCCCGTTGCCGCCGCCCAGGCGCTGGCGACGGAACAAAAGCAGCACGTAAACGACCAGTTCCTGGATAACCAGGGAAACGCCACCGCCCAGTTGAAGGAACTGGAAAGCCTGATGGCCGAAGTCGGCAAAACCCTGATCGACCTGAAAGCCCGCTGGGTGGAAGCCGGTAACGGCGGTTATACCGAACACCAGTTCCAGGATCTTCTGGTAGACGTCCGCGCCAAGTTCCAGCACCTCCTGGGGATCGCCAACAATGCCGACGCGCACGGACAATACCGTTTCGCCGGGTTCCAGGCCGGCACACAGCCCTTCGTGACGCTGCCGGACGGTTCCGTCCAGTACCAGGGCGACGAAGGCGAGCGCAGGCTCCAGGTGGAAGCCAGCCGCTTCATGACCGTCAATTTCTCCGGACGCGCGTTCTTCGAGGCGATTCCGCAAGGGAACGGCACCTTCGTGGCGAATCCCGGCGCGAGCAACGCCGGCACGGGCGTCATCGAAAACGGCTCGCTGGCCGGCGGCGCGGGCGCGTTCGATGGGCAGACGCACACCATTACCTTCCCCACGCCATCCACCTATCAGGTGGATGGCGGTCCGGCGCGGACCTACGCGGATGGAGCGATCATCACCGACATTCCCGGCGTGGAGATCAGCATCCGCGGCGTGCCGGCCGCCGGCGACACGTTTACGGTGTCGCCCAGCCAGGAAGAAAGCATCTTCGATACGCTCGACAGGTTCATGGCGGTGCTCGCCAACGGCGACAGCGCCTCGCCCGATTTCAGGAACGACATGCTGCGGGTCGGCGCAAGCATCGACCAGGCGATATTGCACGCCAGCGACAGCCGCGCCGTTGTCGGTACGCGCATGGCGGATCTGGAGGCCCTGACCTTCATCGACCAGGACTTGCAGGTGCAATACAAGGAACAGGTTTCCAACCTGATCGACGCCGACTACAACGCGCTGGCCAGCGAAGTCAGCAAGAACCTGCTGCAACTCCAGGCCGCCCAGCAGACATACGTCAAGATCACCGGCCTGAGCCTCTTCAACATGTGACGGTGGACACGCGTTCCCCCGACGCGTGCCCGCAGCCCCCCGTCAAAAGGGCGGGCAAGACAAAACCCTGCGGGTGACAGACCGGTTGGAGTACCCGGCAAGCCTTGCGACTCCCGCACGGCCCGATTTGATCGTTGTCCGCCTCGAACAGGCGGAAACACGCTCCGGGAGAGAAGCAAATCAAGAATCCACAAATCACCATCGCGGCCCCCCCTGGCCGCCTTCCCGCAACTCGACCACAGCCATCCCGATTGTGCGCGTGAAAAACGAGACACGCGCGGCGCTGGAACATATCTGCCGCACCGGCTACAGCGCCTACATCAGCACAAATCCGGATGTGCCCAACGCCGCCCGGGAGAAGCTGCACATGCCCATCCACAGCGGGATGCGTACCCCCGTCACCCTTGATCTCGACGAATCCCGGCGCGGCCAGAAACTCTACTTCTGCCTGCGATGGATCGACCCCACCGGCCTCGAAAGGCCATGGGGCGAAATCCATAACGCCATCGTGCCGTAATCCAGCAGCTCCAGCCTTCTGCCGTGGCAGGGAGAAGGCGGTTTCCAAAAGAAAAGGGGAAGACGCAGCAAATGCCGCGTCAGGTAAAACCATTTTTCATGCCCTGGTTCGTGAACGTTCCATATCGTATACTTCACTCGATTATTCACCGGAGGATTGCCAAATGACCAGCACAACCACACATGACCGCCCCCTGCCACGCAGCTATATGCCGGAAGAGGACAAAGCAGGCTTATCTCAAAATGCCATCTATCTCTGCGAATCTGCCGATGCAAAAGAGGCGGGAGATGAAGAAGCCTCATGGGCATGGCTTGCGCTGGCGGAATTGCCGGAATCCGCTGAATACATCCTCAAGGAAGGATGTGGTGAGGAATTCCTGAGAGCCAAGGGCTTCAGGATATGACGGAGAAAATCCTTTTTTTCTTTGTCACAAGGGCTTGCCTCTGTAAAAAGTATCGCCACAGAACAAACATTAACGCGACTTGCGCAGCGCAGCGGCAAATTTCAGCAGGGCATACTGTCCGACCTTGGAAACATCGGGAAATCCGGCAATCTGGAAGATATTGTTGCCGCTGAAAAACTCATCGTCAAGTTCGACCTCAAGGAATACGCCAACAGTAAAAACATGGCTTCCAGCCTGAAGACCGCGCAAGAAGAGTTGGAAGCGATTGAAATAAATATCGGTTTGGTAGGCGACCCAAAACGGTACAAGGAAATCGACTTGTCCCATGTGCAACACAAGGTGCGGGATTCCCGTGATTTGCCGCTGGATGGCGCAAGAATTGCCTTCCGCTCACACAATGCCCGCCTGGTGAACTACGACAAGACAAAATCCAACGACCACGAGAAGAGCATCATCCAGGCAAGACGGCAAAATATCAGGATTGCCGAAAATCTCTACATCGAGCGTCAGGAAAAGGCACTCGGTCGGGAACATGGGGCGCAAGCCAAACAACAGTCCAGGACGACAACAAGCAAGGAACAATTGGAAAAATAACAAGCCAGTTTCTTGTTGCCGCACAAGAACAAGGCGTAGCCCCGAAAACGCTTGCTGTCTTTCAGGACGCACTCAGGAAAACCATTGACAAGCAGGTGGGAAACCCTGCTCCAGAAAAAAGCGCCATCTCCAGAAAGCCTGAAGACAAAAACAAGAATGTTCCGAAAATAGAACGGTAACCGTGGTTTTTCAAAAACACGACGGAAAACCGCGCCAAATCTGGGCGGATTTGTATATGCCGTTCATTTTTAAATAATATTCCGATTCGACCTGTTAAAATCTTTGACGAATCCCAACGCGGACAGAAACTCTATTTCTGCTTGCGCTGGATCGGCCCTACTGGACTTGAAGGGCCGTGGGGCGAAATCCATTACGCCATCGTGCCGTGATCTCGCGGTTTCAGCCTTCTCTGTGACAAGGGGAAGGCGATTCCCGGAAAAAACCAAGGCGGTAGTTGCCGCGTACCAGCAACTACTGCGCCACGAGTAAATGCTGCCATATCATACGCGATGTAGATCATCCGGCCTCTAGGCAATTGATTAAAAATCGACAAGACATGGAAGCTATACCTGTTTCAAATTCGGATATTCATACATGAGTTTCGCGTTCGGAAGCGGGTCTTTCTCAATGATATAGCCTGACTCGTAATAATCCGGGTCGAACAGATGAATCCCAAAATTCAGGCAATACTCCCCCACCATGTCAAAGGTCAGGCGATCCTTGATGCGCCTCTCGGAGTATTT
>JAISME010000098.1 GCA_031276915.1 Zoogloeaceae bacterium | reverse complement strand
GACGGGAACAAGGGTGGGGCAGGGCGGAAAGGCTGGTCAGGCGATGCCGCCCACGCCGGTTTCCGCGCGGATTTGCTGGGCGTCGAAATTGTCGCGGTCTTCCCGGGCGCGGGCGCTTTTGTCGGTAACGGAAAAGAGCCAGACGCCAAGAAGCGCGGCAGGGATGGAAAAAAGGGCTGGGGAAGCGTAGGGGAAAAGCGCCGCTTCCTGGCGCAGCATGCCGACCCACACCGGCTCCGAAAGAAGCGTGAGCGTCATGGCGCTCAACAGTCCCGCATAGCCGCCGACGAGCGCGCCGCGCGTCGTGCAGCGTTTCCAGAAAAGCGACAGGATGAGAACCGGGAAATGGGCGGACGCGGCAATGGAAAACGCCAGCGAAACCAGAATCGCCATGTTGAGCCGTTCCGTCGCCAGGCCAAGCGCCACGGCGGCGGCGCCCAGACCCAGGGCGGCGAGGTGTGAAATCCTGCGTTCCCGCGCCGGATCGGGTTTCCCCTTCTTGCGGACGATGGCGTAGAGATCATGCGAGACGGATGCCGCGCCCGCGAGCACCAGACCACCCATGACGGCCAGGATGGTGAGGAAGGCAATCGCGGCAATCGTGCCCATGAACAGGCCGCCGCCCGCCGCGTGCGCGAGATAGAGACTTGCCATGTTGTCGCCGCCTTCATAGTTCCGCCAGACGCTCCGGAATACCGGATCGCCCAGGATGAAACCGATGGCGCCAAACCCGATGGCAATGGAGAGAAGGTAGAACCAGCCGCTCCAGGCCGTTGCCCAGAAGGCGGACATGCGCGCCTCGCGCGGATTCGGCGCGGTGAAGAAGCGGATCAGCACATGCGGCAGCCCGGCAAGGCCACACATCAGGGCAAGGCTTACGGAAACCAGCGAGACTGGATCGGAAAGCAGTGATCCCGGCGCAAGCGGATTGCCGCGCCCGACCGCCGTGTGGAGCGTTTTCGTTCCGGAGGACAGGGTTTCGAGGCCGAAACCGAATTTCCAGATGGCCGCGAGAGCGAGGACCGTCGCGCCGACAAGAAGCAGCACGCTCTTGACGATGGTCAGCCAGGTGGTGGCGAAAATGCCGCCCAGTCGCACGTAGAGCATCATCATCGCGCCCACGATGGCGACACCCATCCAGTACTCGAAACCGAACAGCAACCGGATCAATTGCCCGACGCCGACCATCTGGGCCATCAGGTAGAGAAGCGTGACCACAAGGCTGCCAATGGCGGCGAAAACGCGAATGGGCGTGGATTTCAGGCGATAGGCGAGAACGTCGCCCAGGGTGAATTTGCCAAGATTCCTGAGACGTTCCGCCAGGAGCAGGGTCATGATCGGCCAACCCGCCAGGAAACCAATGGCGTAAACCATGCCGTCGTAGCCATGCGTGACGATCAGGGCGGAGACGCCCAGGAAGGATGCGCCGGAAAAATAGCTGCCGGCGATGGCAAGACCATTCTGGAAACTGGAAGTCGAAAGTCCCAGATGATAATTGTCGGCATCCGCGCGCGCCTTGGCGGCTGCCAGTCGGGCGACGACTAGGGCGACACAGACGCAGGCCATGAAGGCGGCGGTAATCAGCCATTGATTGACGGTATGGGGCAACAAGGCGCGCAGGCTGGAATCCGCGGCGTTCGCGGGCGCGCTCCACAGGACGGCAAGGAAAAACAGCGCGCCCGCGCGTTTCGGATTCAGCGCGGACATGTCGGTTTCAGCGGTTTCGGCGGTTTCAATTCCCGCACGATCGCGGCAATGCGCGCGTCGCGGGTGCGCGCCTGCAAAATGTAGCGCCAGGCGATCCAGACGGAAAAGACGATAACCCCCGCGCCGGCAAGCATTCCCGTCGTGGCCACGTTCCCGGCCAGCGGCAAGGCCAGGAAATTCCCCCCGTGCACAGTCAGGGCAATGAAACCGAGATGGACGCAGAGCATGAGGCGGAGCTGCTGCGCAGCGTAACGCCGCCGCTGCCGGAGAAGTTCCTGATAATGCGGGTTTTCCAGGATTTTCGCGTTCAGGCTGGAATTCATCGAAAACAAACTCCGGTTGGAGCCTCCCCCTCCAGGGGGATCATCTGGCTTGGGAGAAGCGTAACCTTTTCCATGCTGTTTCGCCCGGTCACGGACGTGGATTGAAACATTCTTTGCTCCAGTGGTTCCGGATGACCTGGCGAAATGGCTGTGCGTGGACGGTTGGAATGGCGGGCATCTTGCTGGATTCCGTGATTGTCTATTCGTCTATTCGTGCCGCAGCGCCTCGATCGGGTCCAGGCTGGCGGCGCGGCGGGCGGGCATGTAGCCAAACAGGACGCCGATGGCGGCGGAAAAGGCGAATGCCAGGATGTTGATGCCGGGATCGAAGAGGAAGGGCATCTGCATCAGCGTCGAAAGCGCCAGGCAGGCGAAAAAGGCAAGCGCGATGCCCACCAGCCCGCCGAACGCGGAAAGGGCGACGGCCTCCGTGAGGAATTGCAGCAGGACTTCGTGTTCCAGCGCGCCGATGGCGAGGCGAATGCCGATTTCCCGCGTGCGTTCCGTCACCGAGACCAGCATGACGTTCATGATGCCGATGCCGCCCACCAGAAGGCTTACGGCGGCCACCGCGCCCAGCAGGTTCGTGATGGTACCGATGGTGCTGGACATGGTCTGCGCGATCTGCTTGGTGTCCAGGATGTTGAAATTGTCCTCGTCGTTTTCCGAGAGCTTGCGGCGCTCGCGCATCAGCGTCCGGATGCGCGCCATTACCTGGTCGGTGTCCTCGCCGTCCTTCATGGAAATCATGATGGTGGAAACGTCCCGATTGCCGGTCAGCCGTCGCTGCACGGTGCGCACGGGCAGCACCACCACGTCGTCCTGGTCCATGCCCATCGCGCCCTGTCCCTTGCTTGCCAGCAGTCCGATGATTTCGCAGGAAAAATTCTTCACCCGCAGGGAAGACCCGACCGGATCGCCCGCGTTGAACAACTTTTGCCGCACCGTTTCCCCGATCACGCAGACGGCGCGGCCCAGTTTTTCGTCCTCCTCCGAAAACTGCCGACCGGAAGCCAGCACCCAGTTGCCCACGACGAAAAAGGCGTTGGAGGTACCATTGACGGAGGATGCCCAGTTCTCGCCGCCCGCGACCATCGTCGCGCCGTTCTGCACGCTGGGCGCGGCGGCCTTGATGCCGGAAACCTGGCTGGTGATGGCCTCGACATCCGCGAGACGAAAACGCGGCGCGCCGCCCGAGCCTGGCCCCATGCGCTGGCCAGGCCGCATGATGAGGAGATTGCTGCCCAGGCTGGAAATCTGTTCGGCGACCATGCGCGTCGCGCCGTTGCCGAGCGTCACCATCGTGATGACCGCGGCCACTCCGATGACGATGCCCAGGATGGTGAGGAAAGAACGCATGAGGTTGCGCCGGATTTCCCGCAGGGCCAGCAAGAGCGCGTTCAGGAACATGCCGGTTCTCCCGTGGCGGCGCGCGGCGCGGTGGCAGTGTCCTCGGTCAGCAGGCCGTCGACGAAATGGACGGACCGGCTGGCATAGACGGCCATGTCCGTTTCGTGCGTCACCATGAGGATGGTGATGCGCCGTTGCTGGTTGAGGCGCACGAGCAGTTCCATGATTTCATGACTGCGCCGGCTGTCCAGATTGCCGGTCGGCTCGTCGGCCAGGAGCACGAGCGGATGCGTGACGATGGCGCGGGCAATGGCGACGCGCTGCTGCTGGCCACCGGAGAGTTCCGCCGGGGTGTGATGTTCCCAACCGGAAAGCCCGACCAGGTTCAGGGCTTCGCGGGCGGCGCGGTGGCGCGCTTCCGGCGACTCGCCGCGATAGAGAAGCGGCAGTTCCACGTTTTCCTGCGCCGAGGTGCGCGCGAGCAAATTGAAGCCCTGGAAGACAAAGCCCAGGAAATTGCGTCGCAGGAGCGCTCGCTGGTTGCGGTCGAGATGCTCCACGTGCACGTCCTGGAACAGATAGGCGCCGGAAGTCGGCGTATCCAGGCAGCCGAGAATGTTCATGGCCGTGGATTTGCCGGAGCCGGACGGCCCCATGATGGCGAGGAATTCGCCCTGGCGGATGCCGAGATCGACACCGCGCAACGCCAGGAAAGCCGCCTGTCCCTCGCCGTAGGTCTTGGTGATGCCCCGGAACTCGATCAGGTTTTCCCCTGTCGCTTCGGGCGCGCGCGCCGCCGGCACATTCATGGACGCGCAGCCTCCCGTCCGGTGATGACGGCCATGTCCGCTTTCAGCTCGCCTTCCAGGACTTCCGCGTAGCGTCCATTGGTGACGCCGATTTTCAGCGGAATGGGGCGCGGCTGACCGTTTTCCAGCACCCAGACCCGCATGTTCGCGCCGTTTTCCAGGCGCTTTCTCGGCGCCTGCCGCGAACGCGGAAAACGCGGCATGAGGCGGGAAAGAAAACCCTGGCTGGCTGGTGGCCCCGCGCCGTCGACCGGCGTAAACCGCAGCGCGGCGCTGGGCACGAGCAGCGCCCGGTCGCGCCGGGCGGTGATGATTTCCGCCGAGGCGGTCATGCCCGGACGCAGGGCGAGATCATTGTTGGCGACCTCCAGCACGGTTGTGTAGGTAACGACGTTGTCGGTCAGCGTCGATCCCAGGTCGACCCGCGCGACGCGGGCCGGGAACTTGCGGCCATTCCAGGCGGAAACCGTGAAATTGGCTTCCTGTCCGGCGACGACCTGGGCCACATCGGCCTCGTCGACGTTGACGTGCAGTTCCATCTGCGTCAGGTCCTCCGCGATGTTGAAGAGCACGGGCGTGGTCATGGCGGCGGCCACGGTCTGGCCCGGCTCCACCTTGCGCGCAAGCACCACGCCATCCACGGGCGAGGCGATCGCGGCCTTGCGGATGTTGGTTTCATCAGTCTTCAGGGTCGCGCGCGCCTGCGAGACATCGGCCAGGGCGCTCTTCAGGTTGGCCTCGGCGCGCTTGACGGCTGCCTCGGCGCTTTCCAGTTCGGTCTGGGCCGGTACCTTGCCGCCGGAAAGCGCCGCCACCTGCCGCATGCGCGACAGGCTCGCCCGGCTTTCCGCCTGGGTCGCCTCCATCTGGGCCACACGCGCCTCGGCGGAAATCACGGCCGCCCGGGATTTCAGCACGGCGTCCTTCAGCTTGGAGGTGTCGAGCTGGGCAAGCAACTGGCCTTTCTTGACGCGGTCGTTTTCGCGCACCAGCACCGATTCCAGCGTGCCGGAAAGTTCACTGCCAACATCCACGGCGCGGATCGGTTGCAGGGAACCGCTGGCGGACACGCTGACGGTGATGGAGCCGATTTCGGCTTTTTCCGTCACGTATCGCATCTGGCTGGAAGACGCGCCGTCCCGCAGGAAGATGTAGAGAATCACGGTGAGCGCCACGGCGGCAACCCCCCAGCGCCAGCCGCGTTTCCTGAAAAACGCGATTTTCCGGGAGCCTGTGTTGCCGCCGGAGGCATGGGACAACAGGTCTTTCAGGGTATTGGGTGTATTGGGTGAGTTGGCGGGTGTATTCATGATGCGGATGCGGATTCCTGCATGGATGCGTTAACGAAGGGAAATGGAGGGCAGGGCGTTGTCGCGCCCGGCGTCAACCGGTGTCCAGCCGCCTCCCAGCGCCTTGTATAGCTGGACGATCGCCAGCAGGATGTCGCCCCGCGCGCTCGCGAGGCCATCCTCGGCGGAAAGCTGTGTCCGCTGGGCATCCAGCACTTTCTGGAAGTCGACAAGACCGGCCTGGTACATCTGGCTGGCCAGTTGCGCGGCGTTGCGGGCCGCCGCCGCCGCCTTGTCCCGCTCGATTTCCCGCCGCTTGCCGGAAGCGTAGGAAGAGAGCGCGTTTTCCACGTCCTCAAGCGCCGTGAGCAGGGTTTGTTCGTAACTCGCCAGCGCCTGCTCGGCGGCGGCGGCTTGCTGCCCAATGCGGCTCCTGACGCGCCCGCCGTCGAAAAGGGAGGCCGCGAGCGAGGCCGCGAGCGAGCGGACGATGGTCTCCGGCCCACCCAGGGCGGCAAAACCGGCGTCCTGCCAGCCGAAGCTTCCCGAAAGACGCGGGCGCGGAAAACGCTCGGCCAGTGTCACGCGCACGCGCGCGATTTCCGCCGCCAGCGCGTGTTCCGCCGCCCGTACGTCCGGACGGCGGTACAGCGCCTCGGCGGGGATGCCGGCGGCAATCATCGCGGGCGCGGTCGGCAGCGGTTGCGGCGAGGTCAACAGGCCAGCCGGTCCGTATGTTTCGTAGAGTCGCGGATAGGTGTCGAAAAGATTGCACGGCTCCGGATCGCCTGGCCGGAAGAAACGTTCCAGGTCGGTGCCCGGAAAACCCTCCGGGGGCACGGTAGCGGCGCTCGAAATCGTGGCGCGTTTTTCCTGATCGCGCGCGAAGAACGTGCCGGGCGGCTGGCCCAGCAGCACATCCAGTCGGTTGAGACTGGCGACCTGCGCGTTCTTCATGCCGGGAATTGTGGCGCGCGTCTGCGCCAGCGCGGCGCGCGCCTGTTCCACATCGAGTTCCGTCACCAGTCCGGCCTGGGCGCGCCAGCGGGTGATGTCGAGGATTTCCGCCTGGCTTGCCGCATTGCGGCAGGCGATGCGCAAGCGCTCCTGGTCCAGGCGGTATTCCACGTAATTCAGGGCGATTTCCGCCGTCAGTGAAACCTGCGCTTGCTCAAGCCGCGCCGCCTGCGCCGCGAGGTCGGCGTCCGCCACCGCCACGCCATGTCGCACACCGCCGAAAATATCCGGTTCCCAACTGGCGTCGAAGCCGGCCCGGTAAAGCGTATCCGAACTGTTGGGTCCGCCGCCGGGCGAACGGCTGGCGGAGACGGAAGCGTCAAGTCCCGGCCACCATCCCGCCGCGGCCAGATTGCGGCTTTCCCGCGCTTGCCGCAAGCGCGCCCGGGCCAGGCGCACATCCGGCGCGTTCGTCAGTCCCTGTTCGATGAGCGTGTCCAGATGCGAATCCCCCAAATTGCGCCACCAATGCGCCCAGTCCCGGGCTTCGGACACGGGGGTTCCCTCGTCCGCCTGTTGCCAGGAGCGGGGAATCGCCACACCGGAACGCAGGCGTTCCAGGTCGGGGGCGGGCGCCAGCATCGCGCAGCCGCCAATGGTTCCCAGGGCGACCAGCAGGATCAGCGGGCGGAGACGGCGGAAGGGAGGAGCGAACATGGTCGGATTCACAATGGGAATGGCACGCAGTTTAGCCAAGGGCGCGATGCGAAAACAAGGGGCGGAAACCGCTTTTACACCCTGTTACGCCTCCGGAGGAAAATGTTTCTCGCGTTTTCAGGCATCGAGGAATTCCGCCACGCGCGCGCAAACCCGCGTCGTCATGTCCGGCGCGAGGCAGTCGAATGGCTCGCCGGGCAGGCTGTTGGTCAGCCAGGTGATTTGCCGCTTGGCAAGCTGTCGGGTGGCGAACACGCCCCGGTCGGCCAGTTCGGCGTGGCCGAACGCTCCTTCCAGGCAGGCCCAGGTCTGGCGGTAGCCGACGCAACGCATGGAGGGCAGGTCGGCGTGCAGAACGTAGCGGCGGCGCAGGGATTCCACCTCTTCCACCAGTCCGTTCGCCAGCATGTTCCGGAAACGCTGGGCGATGCGTTCGTGCAGCGGGGCGCGCTCCGATGGCAGCAGGGCGAGCCTGAGAAAACGGTGGGACGACGGTTTTCCCCTCCCTTTCGCCAGGAGGTCCGTCATGGCGCCACCGGTAAGTCGGCAAATTTCCAGCGCCCGCTGGATACGCTGACTGTCCGTGGGGGAAAGACGGGCGGCAGCAACGGGATCGCGCCGCGCGAGTTCCGCGTGCAGGGCGGACCAGCCTTTTTCCCGCGCTTCCGCATCCAGCACCGCCCGCAGGGCGGGGTCGGCGCGCGGCAGGTCGGCAAGCCCTTCCAGAAGTGCCCGAAAATAGAGCATGGTGCCGCCGACCAGCAGCGGAACCTGTCCATGGGCAGTGATTTCCGCCATCGCGGCGCTGGCTTCCTCGCGGAAGCGGGCGGCGGAATAGTGCGCTTCCGGCGTAATGATGTCGATGAGCCGGTGCGGAAAGCGGGCGCGTGTTTCCCTGTCCGGCTTGGCCGTGCCGATGTCCATGTCCTTGAACACCAGGGCGGAATCCACGCTGACGATACCGAGCGGAAAACGCGCCGCGAGGGAGAGCGCCAGATCGGTCTTGCCGCTGGCGGTTGGTCCCATCAGCAAAATGGCGGGCGGCATTCCGCCCGTCGTGGCGGAATCCATGTTCACAAAATGATGGGTGCGACTTCCTGTTCCTGTTCGCCGATTTCACGCACGACATTGGCGCGTCCCAGGAGGAGCGGATCCAGTTGTCCGATGCGTTCGATATTCTTGCTGGCGTAGGGCAGCTTGTGCAACACATAGCGCATGGCATTGAGGCGCGCTCGCTTCTTGCAATCGGATTTCACCACTGTCCAGGGCGAATCCGCCGTGTCCGTGTAGAAGAACATCGCTTCCTTGGCCTTGGTGTAGTCGTCCCACTTGTCGAGGGAAGCCATGTCGATGGGCGAGAGCTTCCATTGCTTCAGGGGATGGTTCTTGCGTTCCTTGAAGCGACGGCGCTGTTCCTCGCGGGACACCGAGAACCAGAACTTGATGAGATGGATGCCGCTTCGCACCAGGTTGCGCTCGAATTCCGGACATTGCCGCATGAATTCCGCGTACTCGTCGGGCGAGCAGAATCCCATAATCCATTCCACGCCGGAGGGGGAGTACAGGCTACGGTCTAACTGCAAGATTTCCACCATGGTTGTCAGATACTGGATGTACCGCTGGAAATACCACTGCCCGCGCTCGACCTCGGAGGGTTTTTCCAGCGCCACCACCTTCGCGCCGCGCGGATTCAGGTGCTCCATGAAGCGCTTGATGGTTCCGCCTTTTCCCGCCGCGTCCCGGCCCTCGAAAAGAATCACCACCCGCTGCCCGGTTTCCTTGACCCATGCCTGCAATTTCAGAAGCTCCACCTGCAACTGGTATTTCTGTTTTTCATAGTTCTTGCGGGACATCAGGTTCTTGTAGGGATAGCCGCCCCTGCGCCAGTTCCCGGAAAGTTCATCATCCGGCTTCACGGTGCGTCCGGGGATGACGCCGCGCGGCGCTTTCCTGAGGAAAGCCTCCCGCAGCACAGCCACGTCGTCGGGCGAAGCGCCGTCCAGAATGGCTTCCAGGGCGCTGGCGGCGGACTGGATATCCCCTTGCGCGGAGCGTTGCAGAATGTCGGTGAGCGCGACGATCTTGGAATCCTGCGCGCCGGAAATCGCCTGGTCGACCTCGAAAGCGGCAATTCCCGCTTCCTTGCTGGAAGTTGCGATATCGCCAAAACGCGCCGCGCGCGTCCTGGCGGACCGTGGCGTCCTGGCGGGCGTCTTTTGCTCGCGGGCGTCTCCAGCGCCATCGAGCGTGGTGGATTCCCCTGCCTTCGGACTTGTGTCCGTATTCCGGGCAGACGCAACAGGCCTGTTTTTTCGATCCGTCATGACAGTATTTCCTCCTCTCCTGGACACTGAAAGCCACACTATACCCGTCCCGATCCCCGGAAGACAGGGCGTGGCCGGGGCAATGCCCCAACCCTTCGCCAATCGAGACGGCGCGCGGATGCGCCGGATGTGGAGTGGATGCGGCAAATTCATGCCGCCACAGTCGCGGAAGACAATCGCGGAAGACAGGCAGCGCGCTGTGCGTGAACTCCTGTACGACAACGGAGACGGTCATTTTCAGGCGGTCGGCGTGTCGGAACAGGTTGTTTCCGGAAAGAAGCCGGTAAACCTCGCTGTCGTATAATGTGTGCCCATGAACACTACGGGTATGTCGCGTTTCGCATTGATCCTGGGCTTGTTCGTCGGGATTTCCGCCGCGCACGCGCAGCGGATGCCACGCATGGAGCTTCAGGCCAGCTTTCACCGTATTGAGGTCGAGGTTGCCGCCACCCAGGCGGATCGCATGGTCGGCCTGATGCGGCGTCAACGCCTGGGGATCAACCAGGGGATGCTGTTCGTCTTCCCGGAGGCGGCGCGTCACTGCATGTGGATGAAAAACACCCTGATTCCTCTATCGGTTGCCTTCCTGGATGACACGGGAAAGATCATCAGCATCAGCGACATGCAGCCCCGGACCGAAAACAGCCATTGCGCCGCCACGCCCGCCCGTTACGCGCTGGAAATGAATCTGGGCTGGTTTTCCGCCAGGGGGATCACGCCCGGCATGAAGATCGGCGGCGTTCTGCAAGCGCCGTCCCCGCGCTGAGACACCGCTTTCAGGAGGCTTCCACGCATTCCCGCAGGGACCAGCGCGGTCGCGCGGCAAACGCGCCCGCCGGGCGCGCCGGGAATCCGGCGGCAAGACGCATGGCGCCGGCGAAGGCGATCATCGCGCCGTTGTCCGTGCAGAATTCCATCTCCGGATACCAGACGCGGTCGCCGCGCCGCCGCGTCGCCGCATCCAGGCGCGCGCGCAAGGCCAGGTTTGCGCCGACACCTCCCGCCACGACCAGACGTTTCATGCCGGTGTGTTGCAAGGCGGCAATGGATTTTTTCACCAGGACTTCCACCAGCGCGTCCTGAAAGGCGCGCGCCACATCCGCATGGAAATCCGGACGCGTTTCCGCGTGATTCCGGACCAGTGTCAGCACGGCGGTCTTGAGTCCCGCGAAACTGAAATTGAAATCGCCCGAATGCAGCATGGGACGCGGCAGATCAAAAACGCCGGAACGCCCGCGTTCCGCCAGTCTCGAGAGCGTCGCACCCCCGGGATAGCCAAGGCCAAGCAGTTTGGCGGTTTTGTCGAAGGCTTCGCCGGCGGCGTCATCCAGTGTCTCGCCAAGCGTCTGGTAACGCCCTACGCCCGAGACAGCCATGAGCTGGGTGTGTCCGCCGGAAACCAGCAAGGCGACAAACGGGAACTCTGGTGGTTCCGCGGTCAACAGGGGAGAAAGCAGGTGCCCCTCCAGATGGTGGACGGGGATTGTCGGCTTTCCCAAGGCGCTTGCCAGTCCTTCGGCAAACGCGCAACCGACCAGAAGCGCGCCCGCCAGTCCTGGACCCTGGGTATAGGCGATCGCGTCGACGGCATCCAGGGTGGATTGACTGTCTGCCAGGACCCGCCGCACGAGCGGGACCAGACGGCGGATATGATCGCGGGAGGCCAGTTCGGGTACTACGCCGCCATAATCGGCATGCAGGGCAACCTGGGAATGGAGGGCGTGCGCCAACAAACCGTGTTCCGTGTCATGGAGCGCCACGCCGGTTTCATCGCAGGAAGATTCGATACCCAAAACACGCATGGGAGGCGATTCTAGCATTCCGGTTTTCACCTTGGGGCAGCCCGGGGAGACGAAACCGGGGTGTGTCTTCTGTCGTGTGGTCAATCGCCGCGCATGAGTGTTTCGATTTCCGCCACGGTTTTCGGCGCGTCGGTGTAGATTTCGCATCCTTCGGGTGTGACGAAGACATCGTCCTCGATGCGGATGCCGATACCGCGCAGGGATTCCGGCACATCCGGGGCGGGGCGGATGTAGAGGCCGGGTTCCACCGTGAGCGCCATACCCGCCCTGAGGGGACGCCATGCGTCACCTTCCTTGTAGTCGCCGGCGTCGTGGACGTCCAGTCCCAGCCAGTGGCTGGTGTTGTGCATATAAAAGCGGGCATATGCGCCGCTTTCGATCAGGTTGTCGAGATCGCCCTCCAGGAGTCGCAGATCCTTCATGCCTTGTGTCAGCACGCGCACGGCCGCCTGGTGTGGCGTGTCACAAGGGATGCCGGGACGGATGGCGGCGATGGCGGCGGTCTGGGCGGCCAGCACGATCTCGTAGCATGCGCGCTGCGTTTCGGTGAAGCGCCCGTTGACAGGAAAGGTACGGGTAATGTCGGCAGCGTAGCATTGCCATTCGCAGCCCGCGTCGATCAGTACGAGCGCGCCGTCCTCCAGAAGATGGTCGTTGTCCGGGTAATGCAGGATGCAGGCGTTTTCACTACTCGCCACGATCGGCCCGTAGGCGTGGCCGGATGCGCCCCGGCGGCGGAAGACAGCGGCAAGCTCCGCTTCCAGCGTATATTCAAGATCACCCGGACGGCAATTTCGCATCGCCTGCCGGTGACCGGCGACGGTGATTGCGGCGGCTTGCCGCATGATTTCCTGTTCGGCGTCGTCCTTGACGAGACGCATTTCGTCCAGCGTGCGCCGCAGGTCGTAGATAACCGGCGGCGCCTGTTTGCCGGCGCGTGTCCGGGCGCGCACGGTATTCAGGGCGCGAATGATACGGGCATCATTTTCCGTGTCGTATCCCATACCCTGCCACAGGCAGGGGCAGCCGGCGATCAAATCCGGCAGGCGTGTTTCCAGTTCGGTGATTGGATAGGCTTCATCGAAACCGAAATGTTCCCGCGCCGCGTCGGGTCCATGACGAAAACCATTCCAGATTTCCCGCGTTTCATCCCTGGGGCGGCAAAACAAGATGGAACGTCCGCCTGCCAGCACCAGTGCGGCCTCGGGTTCGGGAAATCCAGTGAGATACCAGAAATAGGAATCGGGCCGGTAAGGGTAGGGATTGTCCCGGTTGCGCAGGCGTTCGGGCGCGGTGGGAATGACGGCAACGCCGTCATCAATGATCTCCAGCAGACGGGCGCGTCGCTGGATGAAAGGGGAGGAATTCATTGGAAAGACATTGGAGGCGGGAAAACAATTATAGCCGCCCTGAAATGCGAGAACCCGGGAAACCCCCGGGTCCCGATGGCGAAGCCACCTTTCAGTCGAGCAGGACCTCCCAGTCCGCGTCGATGATTTCCAGACCGAGTTTCTTGCAAAAGCGGCGCTCCTTGTCGCTGGCTTTCGGGATGAACGCCCAGCCAGCGGGCGAGGCCGCATCGTGGATGAGGTCTGAAAGCACCATGCGTTCCGTGTCCCGGTTCAGACGCAGGCCCATGAGCAGGTAGCGTTTGCCCTTGCGCCGCGCCTTCAGGAATGACGGAATGGCGAAGCCGCCCATGAGCTCGGTAATGTAATCCACGTAGTCCGCGTCCGAGGCGATGTAATGCGGCCAGGGGAAGGGGGATCCCATGGGTTTGAACAATACGGGCAAGGCATGATCGGCAGCTTCCTGGGGAATTTCCGTATACGTTCCGTCTCGATACCCGAACACCTTGAAACGGTAGTCCGTTCCTCCCAGGCGGGCGACGCCGACAACCAGGGTGTGCGGCTGGCCGGCGTAGGAATCCTGTAGCTGGGTGTCGCGATTGATGTCGACAACATAATGAGGACGTTTCTGCTTCAGCCATTCATGCAAGCGCGCGCGCGTCCAGCCGGTTTCGCCATAGGTCCTGGTCAGGAACTTTTCAATTGTCTTGCGTCCGCGTTTCAGTTCCACGTTCATCGCGGCGCGGGAGAATTCATACATCAGCTTGGGGGACATCGGCTTGCCGCCGTTCATGGCGAGGATCAGGCTGTCATTGTCCGCCGGCATGGGCGTGCCGTCCGTCACGGCAACCACGTCTTTCAGGGCGCCACAACCCAGATATGGCACGATGCTGCCGTCGGCGATGCCGTCCCGCAATTGCGCTTTCAATTCTTCTGTCATTTAACCTGTCCTCTGTCGGGAAAACTGTCGCATTGCATGGAGCAAGATCCGCGCCCGGACGGGCGATGCGCTGGAATCCCGGATTTTTCTTGTTTTCCACCCGGAAAAGGCGCGCAATGTTCCTCTCCTTTGTCGCAAACGCAACAAGACGCCAGGCGTGTTTTCCATGAATCTTGTCCTGCCGCGGCGCGAACCGGTAGGGAAATCGGAAATACGCCGCAGACGCCACGCGCGTTCCTGCCATTCCGTTCCATGGCGCGATCACGCCGGTGTTTTTCGCGCGCGCGGTTTTCTTCGCGGTTTTTCTTTTTCGCCGCTGCGAATTCGCAAGGCGTTCAGCAGGATGCCGATGGTGCTGCCGTTGTGCAGGACGCTGGTGGCGATCGGGGTGAGGATGCCAAACGCGGCGGCGGAAAGAATGGCGGTGTTCAGGCCCACGGTAAGCCGATAGTTGGTCGAGATGCGTTGCATGGCGGCGATCGCCAGCGCCTTGGCGTCGGCAACGCGGGTGATGTCATCCTCCAGCAGGGCAATGTCGGCAGTCAGGCGGGCAACATCCGCGCCTTTTTGCATGGCGATGCCGACATGCGCGCCGGCGAGTGCGGGGGCGTCGTTGATGCCGTCGCCAACGAAGGCGATGCGCGCACTTTCGTTCTTCAGGCGCTGGATGATGGTGGCCTTGTGTTCGGGCAGAAGTTCGGCGTGGTATTCGTCGATGTCGAGTTGCGCGGCGAATTCGGCGGCGCGGTCGGCGTGGTCGCCGGTGAGCATGACGATTTTCCTGACACCGAGTGTCCGCAGGCGGGCGATGGTGGCGGCGCTTTCCGCGCGCAGTGTGTCCTTCAGCGCCAGCACGCCCAGAAGCCTGCCGCCGAAGCCGATGTAGAGGAGGGTCTTGCCGTCGCGGTGGAGCTGGTCGACCGTGCCGCGATAGGGGGTGACGTCGATACCTTCATCGTCCTCGACGAAATGGCGTGAACCGACGACGATGCGCTTTCCCTCGATGGTGCTGGCCACGCCGTGCGCCACAACGAATTCGACCTCCTTGTGGCGAAAATGCTGTCCGCTCGTGGAGCGCGCCGCCTTGACCACGGCCATCGCCATCGGGTGAAAATAGTGCTCCTCGACCGAGGCCGCGAGGCAGATCAGGTCCTCGGCGCTGTAGGAAGCATCGAAGACGATGGAGTCGGTGACGGTCAGGGTGCCGGAAGTGAGCGTGCCAGTCTTGTCGAAAACAAAGGTGTCGGCCTGGGCCAGCCGTTCCAGTGCGTCCGCGCCCTTCACGAGAATGCCGTTTTTCCCGGCCTGGTACATGGCGGACTTGAAGGCGACCGGCGTCGCCAATTTCAGGGCGCAGGCGTAGTCGGCCTGCAGCACGGCGGCGGCGCGCTGCCAGTCGGCGGAAACGAGATAGGACGCGCCTGCCAGCATCAGGACCAGGGGTACCAGCCGATCGGCGAGCCGCGCGGCTTCGAGTTGCGTAACGCTCTTGGCGTTCAGGGATTGTTCGACGTAGTCGGCAATGCGCGCCACGGCGGTGTGCGTGCCAACCTGCTCGGCGTAGATGCGCAGGCGTCCTTCCTCCACATGCGTGCCGGAGAGCGCGGCGCAGCCGCGTGATTTTTCCACCGGCGCGCTTTCGCCGGTCATGGCCGCCTCGTTTACCATCGCCTCGCCGGAGAGCACGGCGCCATCCACCGGAATGACAACGCCCGCGCCGACGATCACCGTATCCCCAATTTTCACGTCGTCGGCGGGAATGGCGATTTCGTTGCCGTCGCGCTCCACCCAGACTTCCTTGTCGATCGGGTTCAAGAGGTGTTTCAGGAGCGCGTCGGATTGCCGGGCGATGGATTCCTCCAGGTATTCGCCCAGTTCGAGCATGAAAATGGTGGCGTTGGCTGAAAGAGTGTCCTGGCGCATGAGCGAGATGCCCACCGCCAGCGCTTCGAGCACATGGGAGGTTACGCCATTCGCGCGGAAATCCCGCACGCCCTGGCGGAGCACCGGCAACGCGGTTCCGGTGGTCGCCAGAAAACGCAGGGCAGGTGGCAGGAGGCCGCTCAAGAGAAGAACCGCGAAGCTGCCGCCAACATTTTCCCTGCGAACGGTGGGTGTTTCTCGCGGATACGGACGCGCGGGAGAGACAGGAGATCGGGAGGGCAACGGTTGCGGCGTCAGGGTCAGGAGCGCCTCTCGCAGTCGGGCGGCGTCAGTGCGTTCCGGATCGAAGCGCACGACAAGCGCGCGCGCCCGAGGATTGAAACGCTGCGCGGCGACACCGGGCAGCCCGGCGATCTGTCGGGCCAACCCGGCATGTTCATCTGGTTCGCGGTATGGGCTGGCATAACGAAAGCGCACCCGTCCCGGCAATTCGTGCGCTGTTTCCAGCGCCGAAAACCAGCCGGGACTCATGCCCGCGCGCCACCCGCCAGTGTTTCCGCCTCGACTTCCGCCTTGATGTCGGCCATTTGTTCCCGGATTTCCGCGAGGCTGCCCGCAAGGTTGCCATAGAGTTCAATACCGCCTTTCAATATCCTGGCGCGCAATTCCTCATGGCCCAGCACATAGGCCGCCGTTGCGCCCAGGAGCGCGCCGAGCAGGAATTGCTCGGAAGGATGCTCTTGCAGCCATTGTCCCAGATTGCCGAGAAGACCGGGGCCGGTGTTGGCGGCGTTCGCCGCGTTGCGACCGTAAAAGCCATTGCTCGCGGCTTTCCTGGCCTTCTTGTTTTTCTTTTCCTTTTTCTTGCTCATGGAAATCTCCTCATGACTTGCGGTGTTCAAAGGCGGGACGCGCCGTGCCTTGTTCGGACAGGAGGCGTTGCAGCACATAGACACTTGCCGCCGCGCCAGCCGCCGCCAGCACCGCGCCGGGGTAACGGTTCTGCTGCAGCGCGTCCGCGGCCATGCTTGCCGCCGCCAGCGCCGCGCCACCTTGCAGGGCCGCGCGCGCCGTCGCGCGATCGAAACGCGCCGGGCCTTCCCTGGCAAAGGCGGCCACGATACCGCTCACCAGCGCACCGCGCACGAAGTCGTTGCCGAAGGTGCGCTGGGAGAACACTGTCCTGGGCTGTTTGTTGCGATTTTTCCTCATTGGCTTTCCTTCTTGGTCTTGCCGTCCGCCGTCCGCGCCTGGCGGCGGCGCGGGTTGGCGGCAGTCGTTTCCGCCTTCTTTTCGTCGGTGGCGTCCGCAGCGACGGATTCACCGGCGATTCGACCGCGCCACTGCGCGCTGGACTGCTGGATGCTTTCCAGCCCGGAGACAGCGGCCTTGCGCAAGGTATGACTGGCGTTTTCCACGGCCTTGCCGACACGCGGATCGGCCTTGGCCCTGCGATAGACGCCGAGCGCGGACGCACCGACGACAACGCCCGCGAGGAAGGGTAACAGGGGTAGCATGGTTTCCTCCTTATGGTTCAGGATGGTTCAGGGACTTGCTGGTAATTTCCCGCAAGCAGGTGAGCAGGGCCGTCGCTTCCGGCGATGGACGGTTCGCGAGCAGATCGGGCCATGCCTGGTCTGGAATGGTCCGGTTGTCGTATTCCACGGTGACGGAGCGCGCCAGTTTGTTGACGTGGATTCCCGCGATGCCGGGAACCGTGTGCAATGCCGCGCCCAAACGCTCCACGGCGTGCAGAATATCCCCGGCCTCGCGCAACCGCGCCGCGCTGATTCTCAGCTTCAGGCGGATCCTTCCCGGGATGTGATGCGCGATGGAAAAAAGGGCGACGCAGTCTTGCGGGAATTCCAGGGAAATCATTGGTTCGGTGAACATCAATCCAGAACGCGGGCGCGATGGTGCAAAAGATGCAGCCCCAGGCAAGCGATGAACACACCGCCCGCCAGCGCATGGGCGCGTCGCGCTCCGTTTGCCGCCAGGAGCAGCGAAACGGCAAGACTCGAAAGCATTCCATATTTGGCGTAGCGGTTGAGCGTCGCCGTGCGTTCCTGCCCGTCACGCGGGAGGTTCAATTCCGCGTCGGCGATCGCGTCAACAGCGATCTCCATGGCTTCGACGGGAATCGTCCCGGCGTCGTAATGCACAATGAGCGAAGCGGCGTCCGCATGTACCTCGACATGTCCGACGCCATCCAGCGCAAGCAGCGCGGCTTTTGCGCGCGCGCCGCGCTGCGGACTGGAAAACGCCTTGTGGCGGATGCGGATGCGACCGGGAATGGAGGATACGATCAGGGCCATGCAAGGTTCCGGAACAGGCGGAAGGAGGGAAATCATACTGAACTCCCACCGCAATAGAAAGGGGCTTGCGGGGAGCTGCGGAGGATTTACTCGTATTTCGCCGCAATCGGCATTTGCCGTCCGCTGCCGAAGGCAAGCGAGCGCAGGCGCAGGATGGGCGGGGATTGGCGGCGCTTGTATTCGTTTTTCCAGATCATGCGGCGAATGCGGGCGATCAGCGCCGCGCCTTCCTCGGTGGCGGCCAGGCGCGCGTAGTCGG
>JAISME010000123.1 GCA_031276915.1 Zoogloeaceae bacterium | reverse complement strand
GCGGCGCGGCGGCACATGGATGGCCTTGGCCAGGGCGTATTGGCTCAGCCCCAGGGGCTTCATCCAGTCTTCCAGCAAAATTTCGCCGGGATGGGCAAGGGGAACTTCGCGGGACATGGTTTTTCTCCTTCAGCGGTAATCGACGATTTCAACGTGCGTCGCCTCGCCGGCCTCGAAACAAAAACAGACGCGCCACTGGTCATTGATGCGAATGCTCCACTGCCCGGCGCGGTCGCCCGCAAGTTTTTCCAGACGATTGCCGGGCGGCACACGCAAGAAATCCAGCGACATCGCGGCGTGAAGCTGCTGCAACTCGCAAATGGCGACGCCCTCGATGGCGACGAATCGCGCCACACGCAAACCACTGAACAGGCGTTCGGTGTCGGGGCAGCGAAAACGCGTAATCATCGGAAAAGCGCAACGGCTCCCGTTATTAGCGTCAAGCGCCATGACGGCATTTGGGCTACGCGCTGAACCTGAACGCGCGTTCCAGCCTGAAGCTCTACGGCCAATACCTGTGGAGCCGCCAGGGTTCGGACACCGTGCGGCTCTCCAGCGGCGAATCCGTGAAGTTCTCGGCGGTCGATTCCCAACGCGCCCGCTTGGGCGCAAGGTGGAGCCACACCGTCAGCCAGAACGGCAAAGCCTACCTGGGCGCGGCCTGGGAGCATGAATACGACGGCAAGGCCAGCGCAACCCTGCTGCTCGTGCTCCAGGGCTACCATTTGGCGACGCCCGACCTGAAAGGCGACACCGGCATCGTGGAAGCGGGTTTCTCCCTCACCCCCACCGCGAATCAGCCCCTGACGTTGGATGTTGGCGTGCAGGGCTACGCGGGCAAGCGCAAAGGGGTCACGGGGAGCTTCCGGTTGAATTACCGGTTTTGAACGGGTAACGGGAACGCGGGCCAGAAGATTGCTGGCAACCCCCTCTCGCTTGTGAATGTGGGAGGGGAACGCCTCGGAAACAAGGGCGCCCCGCCCTCGTTTCTTCCCGCGAAACTTGATCCGGGGGCGAGACGTGTTAGTCAGTATGCGAGGGAAAGGGAGGCGGTTTCCGTCCGGCCTCCCTTCCTGGATCATCTTGGATCATCTGGCGCGCCATGGCGGATTTCCCGCGCGCATGACCCCGGAAATCATCCGAGCGCCTGGTCAAAATCGGCGATCAGATCGCCAATTTCCTCGATCCCGACAGAAACCCGCACCAGATCCGGCAAGATACCGGCGGCGGCCAGTTGCTCCTCGTTCATTTGCGCGTGCGTACTGGAAGCCGGGTGCAGGACGCTGGTGCGCGCGTCGGCCACATGAACGACCAGTGACGCGACCCGCAGTCTTTTCACGAAGCTACGAATCGCGTCGAGCCCTCCCTTGATGCCGAAGGTCAGGATGCCGCCACCGTTCTTGTATCGGAAATATTTGGCGATGCGGCGTTTGTTCGTGACATCCAGGCCAGGATAATTCACCCATGCCACCTTGGAATGCTTTTCCAGGAACCGGGCAAGCGCCAGGGCATTTTCGCCGTGGCGCGGCATCCTGAGATGCAGGGTTTCCAGTCCAAGGTTGAGGAGAAAGGCGTTGAAGGGGCTAAGACAGCCACCGAAATCACGCAGGAACTGCGCGCGCGCCTTGGTCAAAAACGGCGCTTGCGGGAATTTTTCCGCGTAAACCACGCCGTTGTAAGTGGGATCGGGCGTGGTGAAATCCGGGAATTTTCCGTTCGTCCAGTCAAAATTGCCGCCGTCGATCACGGCGCCGCCCACGCTTGTGGCATGGCCGTCGACATACTTGGTCGCCGAATAGGTGACAATATTCACGCCATGCTTCAGAGGCTGGCAAAGCCAAGCCGTGGCGAGTGAATTGTCGATGACGGACGGAATACCATGCCGTTTGGCGATTGTGGCGAGCTTTTCGAAATCGAGCACGGAAAGCCCGGGATTGCCAATGGTTTCGCCAAAAATGACCCGGGTTTCAGGACGTATGAGCGCCTCGATTTCACGCGCGCTGGCGTCAGGATGGAAAAAGCTCGCGGTAATCCCGAATTTCTTCAACGTAGAATTCAAAAGCGTGAAAGAGCCGCCATAGAGCTGTGTCGAAGCCACGATATGGTCACCGGGCCGCGCGATATTGATCAGGGCCAGGAGATTCGCCGCCTGCCCGGAGGCTGTCGCCACCGCGCCCGCGCCCCCCTCCAGGAGATTGAGACGGCCTTCGAAGGCGGCCACCGTTGGATTGCTGGTGCGACTGTATTTGTGACCGAACGCCTGCAAGGTCATGATCCGGTTGACGTGATCGATATCGTCGTACCGGTAGGTCGTGCTCTGGACAATAGCGGGAATGCGCGGATCGCCCACCCCGGGCGTATATCCCCCCTGAAGACAGAGGGTGTCAAAGGAAAGCGCGGGCGCGTCGGGAATTACTGGCGCTGCCTCCCTGGGAATCTTCGCCGCTTTCCCGGACGCGGCTTTTGCAACCGCCTTTTTCGGAACCACCGCCTTCTTGGCGGATGCCTTTTGTGCTTTTTTCGCTACCATAAAAAAACTCCTGGGGCCTTGACTGTCCGGCGTTACCGGCCCTGGCCCAGGAGCTTCGGCGACGCTTTAGCAGTATTTTGTTCATCGCCCTGCAAGTTGTCTGTTTAACTCGGCGATCTCCGCATTATCGTCCTGTTTTCCAGAGTGCGCAAGGCGAATCCCCCCGCGAAATCCTGAATCACCTCGCGCAATCAGGCGGACACCAAACTACCCTTGCCGAACGAAACCAGCAGGCCAGGGCCTGGCGCCAACGCGACCGCAAGACACCCGGAAAAAAAGTTCCCGAAACCATGAATCACGCCTTTCCGGTCATCGAAACCGTCCCAGCAGTCCTTCCAGTTGGTCGAGGTCGTCGAAAGCAATGGTGACTTTTCCCGCGCCCTTTTTATTGGCGCGGATGCGCACCTGCGCGCCCAGGGTATCCGAGAGTTCTTCTTCCAGGCGTACCAGGTCGCGGTCGGGTGGAGTTTTCCTGGCAGGTTTGGCGGGATTGAGACAGCGGTTCGCCAGACGCTCGGCTTCACGCACCGAGAGTTGCTTTTGCGCGATGGTCTGCGCCAGTTGGATTTGTCCGGCGGCGGACAGGGGGAGAAGCGCGCGGGCATGGCCCATGTCCAGCTTGTTGTCCAGCAGCATTTCCTGCACCGGCGGACACAACTGCAGGAGACGCAGGAGATTGGAGGCCGCCGGACGGGAGCGACCCACGGCGTCGGCGGCCTCCTGGTGTGTCAGGTGGAATTCGTCGACCAGCCGCTGCAATCCCTGCGCCTCTTCCAGGGGATTCAGGTTTTCGCGCTGGATGTTCTCGATCAGGGCCATGGCCAGCGCCTGTTCGTCGGGAATGTCGCGCACCAGCACCGGCACTTCCGTGAGGCCCGCTTTCTGGGCGGCATGCCAGCGGCGCTCGCCCGCCACGATCTCGTAACGCTCGGCGCCGGGCGTCTTGTCGATGGCGCGCACCAGGATGGGTTGCATGATGCCCTGCGCTTCGATGGAGGCCGCAAGCTCGGCAAGCGAGGTCGCGTCCATGCGGCTCCGGGGCTGGTATTTCCCGGGTATCAGCCGTTCCGTGGGCAGCGCGCGCTGCTCGTCCGGCTGCTTGCCCGTACTGGACAACAGGGCATCCAGACCACGCCCCAGTCCTTTTTTCCTGTTCATCGTAAAACTTACTCCGGTTTGAAGCCCCGCCGAAAGAACCAGCGCGAAGGCGGGAACATCTGTCGCTAATTCCCTGTCGCTTTCGCCGTATTCACATCGAAACGGCGCAACATTTCCCCGGCCAGCGCCAGGTACGCTTGCGCGCCCCGGGAAGCCCGGTCGAAAAAGAGCGCCGGCTTTCTATAGGAAGGCGCTTCGGCCAGCCGCACATTGCGGGGAATAATCGTGTCATACACCTTCCTGCCGAAATGCCGTTCCAGTTCGGCGGAAACCTGTTGTGTCAGCGTGCTTTGCGGATTGAACATGGTACGCAGAAGCCCCTCGATCTCAAGCCGGGAATTGAGACGGGCGCGCACCTTGCGCAGGGTGTCCACGAGATCGGAGAGGCCCTCCAGCGCGTAATACTCGCACTGCATGGGAATGACCGCGCAATCGGCGGCGACCAGACCATTGACCGTCAGCATATTCAGGGCTGGCGGACAATCGACCAGGACGAAATCGTAAGACGCGTTCTTCAGGGCGTCGGACAAGCGGTATTCGCGCCGTTCAAGCTCCACCACCTCCACTTCCGCTCCGGCCAGCTCGCGGTTGGCGGGAATCAGGTCGAAACCGAACTCGGTCCCGATGCAGGTTTCCGCCAGGCGCACCTGTCCCAGGAGAATCTGGTAGACGGTCGGCAGGGCCTCGCGCTTGAAAACGCCCGCGCCCGTCGTGGCGTTTCCCTGCGGATCGAGGTCGATCAGGAGGGCGCGCAATCCAAGCTGCGCAAAACTCGCGGCCAGATTGACCGCCGTGGTGGTCTTGCCGACGCCGCCTTTCTGGTTGGTGATCGCGATGACTTTCATGGCGTTCCCCCCGCCCGGCGATCATGGCGCCCGGTTCCCGCGGCGCTGCCGCGCGTTCGCGGCGCGCGGTTTCCCGCTTTCCGCGCATCGACGGAATTTACGAAAAACGCCTGAAAATGTCTGGCGAGAAATTCGGACATGATTTTTGACCGTCGCAAAACCGGCGCATGGTATCACGTCCGGGAGGAAAAGCCTCGCCACACCCCGGAGAGCCGCGCGGACCGCGAAAAGCCGGACCATCCGGCCTCGCGGGCAAGGCTTGCGAAGCATTTACTGCTACACTCCCGCCAAAATCACTTCATTCCATTTAACGCAAAGGAAACAACAAATGGGACAGTCCCTGATCGTCGTTGCCGCGGCCATTGGCATTCTCGTTTTTTTCGTCTTCGGCGTGTTCGCGCTCTTCTCGAAGTTCTACCGCAAGGTGGAGCAGGGTTACGCCATGATTGTGAATACGCTGAAAAGCGAGCCGGAAGTCACTTTCACCGGACGCATGGTCTATCCCATCATCCACAAGGCGGAGATGATGGACATCGCCCTGAAGACCATCGAAATCGAGCGCACTGGCAATGATGGCCTCATCTGCCAGGACAACATCCGCGCCGACATCAAGGTGACATTCTTCGTGCGGGTGAACAAAACCGCCGAAGATGTGCTGCGCGTCGCCCAGGGCAT
>JAISME010000104.1 GCA_031276915.1 Zoogloeaceae bacterium | reverse complement strand
TTGGCGCCCCAGCCTTGCTCGGCCTGCCGCGCCAGAATATCGCGCCCGATCTGCCAGTACAGCAGCACCAGTTCGCGGTTGACCGCCAGCGTGGCGCGTTGCTGGGCAGTGTGGATGCGCGCTTTGAGCGCGACCAGCCAGTCGGCATAGCCCGCAGGCGGCGGGGTCAGGTTGTCGGGCGCGTTGTGGGTCATGCGGGCGGCCTTTGGGTCACTGTTTGCACGGTCATTTGTCCTGGAGCCTCGTCATGATGCGCATGGGAGGCGCGGTCGTTGCCCGGAAGGGTGTCCCGCCGAAGGGAGGCGCATACATCGCCATCACAGGGCAAGCGCCGTCTGTCCATCCATCATGCGCACAACATGACGAAAAAATGGAAAAGATAATAAACTTTTTATAGCTCGTTGAATTTTAAACATTTTTATGTAATCTCCTGGTTATTATCCGGGACATTGGATAATAAAACCGAGTTCCCTCCCGGTTCGATGGCAGGCTTGTGATAGACCCGGTTGCGTTTGCCTTGGGCCGGGTCGCTCTCCAGCAAGCCTTGTTCGACCCAACGCTTGAGCAGCTTGGAAGCCCCCAGCGTATCCAGGGCGGCGATCTTGCGCAGATTGCCGTTGCTGATCGGGCCGTGGCGATCTATCCAGTCGCTGACCTGTTCCCAGACTGGCGGGCGTTCTTCGTTCAACAGGGTCACGGTGATGCTCTGTCGCGCCGGGTCGTGCCATTCCCGATATTGAGGCGGATAGAGATTCCCGGTCCGCATCAGATGGAACATCATGCGCACACCCTCTCCGGCATCTACGTTGGGCGGATCGGGAAATTCACGCAGATTGCTGGCGATCAGCGGATTGCGCGCGAATGATCCCGCCGTCCGTATGGTTGCCGCGGTGATGCGTCCCGGAAACATTCCGGGACTGAGCACTTCGACCCGGTTATCGAATATCCGCACTTGCACATCCTGATTCAGGCGGTAATCCCGGTGGATCAGCGCATTGGTGATGGCTTCCCTGATGACTCGTTCCGGGTAACGGTGCGCGGCGCGAAAGCCGGAAGCCGCCAGGGTCAAGCCTTCAGCCAACTCGTCAAGCACGTAGGCGTGAGTTTGCGCGATCAGGCGATAGACCGGCCCGGACAGGGTTTTGGGCGGCTTGACAAGATTCGGCGTTTCGCCCGCCTCCATGACGTTGCCACGGTAATGAAATACGCGCACATCGGCGCGACTGCCCGTCGCCGCAAGCAGCGCGCCTGGATAATCGGCAAACAGTAGCACCGCGGCGCACAAAGGGCGCAACGCGCCGTCTACTTTCCGGGCAAGGCCGATGCGATGCAGTTGGTCCTGGATGCCGGTGTCCGTCAATCCTCGCCCATGCCGGTACAGACGCCACATCTCCGTCTCCAGCAATTCGAAATCCACGTCTACCGGTTCGGATTCCGCGCTACGCACGCCACGCCGGTAGGAAAGTTCCGCGATCTCCTCGGCGGACATCTCCCGATTACTGGCCTGCCCGCGCATCCAGGTTCCGTCATCAAGAATGGAATGAACCCGTTCGCTTTGCGGAACGTGGATCAGCACGAGTTCTCCTTCCTTGCCGTCGCGCAGGCGGCAGGAAAAACGCAAGGTCTGGATATCCTTGATCTTCGGAAGGAAATGAGTTTCCAGCTTGCGCACAAGCTCATCGACGGCTTCCTGATTTTCATCGATGCCGTACAGGCGATCCCTGCCTTGCGCCTTTTGGGCGTCCTCAACGCCAAGGAACAGAATCCCGCCCCGTGTATTGGCGAAGGCGCACACCGTTTCCAGCGCCTTGCCCACCATTTTTCCGGAAACCCGCTTGGTTTCCATAAATTGCGACTCCTGCCCGGAAAGAACGACATCCAGAAGACGCCGCCCCTGATCGGGGTCGAATGCAGGCGGCGGCATCAGATTTCCTCAAGCTCTTCAAAGTAATCCATGTCCAGCCGCTTGATTTCCAGCTTGCGCTTGACGGATACACCGACGTTGTACGCAATGGCCAGTTCCGCCAGTTCCATGCCGTCGATCAACCTGATCCGCTGGTTTCGCACTTCGTCCGCCGCCTTTTTCGCGTCGCCGGTATATCGGCTGGTGGTCACGAACACGCCTCGGGTCGCTCCCTGACGGGTAAGCGCACCGATAAAACCATCAATGTCGGGCGCGCCCACGGACTGCTCGGCAGCCCAACGCTTGGCCTGGAGGTAAATGCGGTCGAGGTGCAGGCAGTCTTCGTAGATCACGCCGTCAATGCCACCATCCCCCGTGCGTCCTGTCACTTCTCCGACGCCATCGTTCATGGCCTTGAGCAGTTCAACGACAAAACGCTCGAAACTCCTGGGCGACAGTTTTTTGAGACGCTCCAACAGTGCTTCCGTGAGCGCGTCCGTCAATTCGCCAAAAGCGCTGTCAATCCGCTCATCTGGCGTATCTTCGTTTGCGATGGACGTTATAGGCTCAGACGGGTTCGGTATTTTTTTAGGACGCTGCCAGTTCCCCCAACCCTGCCGGATCAAAAAAGCCCGATCGATCACATGCGGCAAACTGGGCAATTGCGCCCGGCCAAAATCCGTGATGCGGTAAACGCCCCGGCGGACGCTTTCCGTCAATCCCGCCCTGGACAGATCAGACTGCGCCCATCCCAGGCGATTCAGGAATCTCGTCATCATCCCGCTGGGAATGACTTCGGCGAGATCCTCCGCAGACAGGTCCAGTTTTTGGGCAATTTTTTCGGCGGCGCTCCCCAATGTGTAGCATTCGCCATCCGCCAGCAATTCCAGCAAGGGACGGTTGAGTTCGTGGTATTTTGGCACGGGCATTCATGGCTCCTGTCACTACATGGACGATCTCGATGGATTCGAGAAGTCATAACTCATTTCACTTCCTTCCTCACCAGCACATCCTCCATCACCAGATACTGGAGGCCGGCGTTCTCGACGACTTCATCGCCGATTCCGAATCAATTTTCACTTTCGCATAGACGTACAATGGTATCCAGGAACTTGCGTAATTCCGGGCAGGCGTCTGCCGCTTTTGCCAAGTCTTGATCCTTCAGAATACGCACGGCATCGCGTGGCTTGACATAGGATTTTCCCTTCTTGCCGGAACGAAATACTTCCTGCAAAAGCCTTGCCGGCGGCTTGTTGTGATTTACCTGTTCAGGAGGGATGGTCGTGGAGCGATTGCTTCCCGCGAGTTGCTGGATCGTTTCCCAAAAAGGCAATAGCCATGCCTCGAAATCATGCAAGGCGACATGGGGAAAGAAGCGCGGTTCCTCCTCCACCCAATCGCGCATTTTTCCTTTTGCGTCTTCCGCATCCAGAAATTCCCGTGGTTCCGTTCCCGTGTATACATCTGTCAATGCAATCACCGCGTCCGCTTTGTTTTTCCCAGACAGCAGGTTTATCACGACACGACGAAGCTTGTCTTTTGTCGGAATACGTTTATCGTAAGGAACCGGGTCGAGTTTAGGCATTTTGCCCGACAGGCGCTTTTCGAGAAATTTCCGAAGTACGGGCATGAAGGCTTTCTCGGTGGCGCCTTCGACCAGAATGGCAATCCGCTTGCTCATGCCCTGCCCCCAAGGCGCCCCAGTCCCCAAAGTTGATCCAGCGTGTATTCTTCCAGCCAGGCCGCCAGATCCAGCTCGCTGGCGCGGGCCGCCCTCGTGGCGCCGGATTCGTCCAGATCGCACGCGATGATTTCCTCCGGCTCAAGAAATCGCACCAGTCGTTCCGAGTGCGTGGCCACGATCAACTGTGTGCGATCCGCCGCTTCACGCAACAACTCCGCCAAAAGGCGCAACATTTCAGGATGCAGACTGACTTCCGGTTCGTCGATCAAGGTTACGGTCGGCAATTCCGGGCTTTGCAAGAGTGTGACCAGGCAAAGAAAGCGCAAGCTTCCTTCGGAAAGCTGATGCGCGTAAAGCGGATGGGGATATGGACGTTCCCGCCACGCCAATGTCAATGAGCCGGCGGCGGCGGGCGGGAAATCCATGCGTTCGAAGTTATGAAACGCTGCCCGTAATGTATCTTCGATTGCCTCGAAGCGATCCCGTTCGGTTTCGCGCAAAAAATACAGGCAGGACACCAGATCCTCGCCATTCTGTCCTGGAGACAATACGGGTCGCATCGGTTGAGGCAAGCGCACTGGCGCGCGAGGCGACACGTCCAGCACGTGATAAAGCGTTGAAGACGCCAGCGCGTTCCGAAAACGTTCCGCTTCCCGAAACATTTTGGGCACCTGTGCCAGCGAAGTTTCAAGGGGTTTGTATTCCCAATTGGGAGGCTGCAATTTTTTGGCCGCGGGGTCGAAATACCGAATATCGTTTCCGGCGGAGTCAATAAATTTGAAAGGTGGACCTTTGGCTCCTTTTTTATGCCCGATCTGGCTCAAACATTCCTGCGGCAACCAGTATCCCGTGCCGGATTGTTGCAGACTCAATCCGTATTCGAGCGTTTCCTCATTCTCGACGGGCATCGCCACCGCGAATTGCATCGGCTCCGTTTGACCGAGCGTGAGTACGCTGCCAAACCCACCGACCTTATTGATCGTTTCCTGCAATTTTCCTTCCGCCGAAGCCGCCAGCAGGCGTATGACTTCGAGAATCGACGTTTTGCCCACGCCATTCGCGCCAATGAGCACGTTCAGGGGCTTCAAGGACAAATCCAGGTCGCGCAGATGGCGAAAACCCTTTACCCGCAGAGTCGAGAAACTTCGCTTCATTCCGGAATCTCCTTCCGCACCAGCACATCCTCCATCACCAGATATTGCAGGTCGGAGCCGTAGAACATGGCGAGCGCGTCGGCGGGCGAGCAGATCATCGGTTCGCCGCGACGGTTCAAGGAGGTGTTCAACGCCACGCCGTTGCCGGTCAGTTTCTCCAGTTCCCGCATCAAATCGTAGTAGCGCGGGTTGAATTCGCGCCTCAAAATCTGGGCACGGGAGGTGCCGTCTTCGTGCACGACTTCCGGCACGCGGGTTTTCCATTCGTCGTTTACTTCAAAGGTAAAGGTCATGAAGGGCGCGGGGTGGTCGCTTTCGAACATCTGCGGCCCCACGGTGTCGAGCATCGAGGGGCAGAAGGGACGCCAGCGTTCGCGGAATTTGATCTGCGCGTTGATGCGGTCGGCCACGCCCGGCACGCTGGGGCAGCCAAGGATGGAACGATTGCCCAGCGCGCGCGGACCGAATTCCATGCGTCCCTGGAACCAGGCGACAGGGTTGCCGTCGGCGAGAATGCGGGCGACGGTGGCCGGCACGGCGGCGGCATCGAGCCGTTCCCAGTGGATGTCCACGCCTTGTTGCCGCGCGTGACGAGCGATGGCGGCGATGATGTCTTCGTTCGAATATTCGGGACCAAGGAAAACGTGTTCCATCTTTTCCACCGGAACACCGCGCTGCCGCGAAACATAGGCCGCCGCGCCGACCGCCGTGCCCGCGTCGGAGGCGGCGGGCTGCACGTAGAGTTCCTGCACGTCCGGGCGGGCGATGATCTTCTGGTTCAGCTTCACGTTCAGCGCGCAGCCGCCCGCGAAGGCAATCTTGCCCGTCTCGCGCAGGATGTCGCCGAGGTAGTAATCGATCATCGCCAGCGAGAGGTTTTCAAACAGCGCCTGCATGCTAGCCGCGTAGTGGATGTAGGGTTCGTCGGCGACGTCGCCCTCGCGCTTTGGCCCCAGCCATTCCACGAGCTTCGGCGAGAAGTAGTAACCCTTCCCCTTGTCCTTGTAGCGTTTCAAGCCAATCACGTTGGCGTAGTCGGTATTGATGACGAGTTCGCCGTTCTCGAACTTCGCCAGACGCGAAAAATCGTACTTGGCCGGGTCGCCGTAGGGCGCCATGCCCATGACCTTGAATTCGCCATCGAGCATATCGAAACCCAGGTATTCGGTGAGCGCGCCGTAGAGGCCGCCCAGCGAATCCGGGTCAAAGCATTCCTTGATCTTGTGAATCTTGCCGTTTTCGCCCCAGCCGAAGAAGGTGGTCGCGTATTCGCCCTTGCCGTCGATGCCGAGAATGGCGGTTTTTTCCCGGAAGCCGGAGCACAGATAGGCGCTCGCGGCGTGGGCAAGGTGGTGTTCCACCGGTTCGATCACGGTTTTCCCGAGGTCGAAGCCGAGCTGGAGCAAGCACCATTCGATGCGTTTCCGATAACGATGATAACGGCGGTTGCCCATGAAAATGGCATCCAACGCCCGGTCGGGCGCGTAGGCGTAGCGGCGGGCGTAATGCCAGCGCGCCGGGCCAAAAAGGCTCACCGGCGCGAAGGGAATGGCGACAACATCGACATCGGCAGGTTTCACGCCCGCCCATTCGAGACAGAATTTCGCCGCTTCATACGGCATCCTGTTCCTGGCGTGTTTTTCGCGGATGAAACGCTCTTCTTCGGCGGCGGCAACAAGATTGCCGTTGACATAGAGCGCGGCGGAAGGGTCGTGACTGACCGCGCCGGAGAGGCCGAGGACGATGAGAGGCATGGATTTTCCGGGTACGGGCGAAACCGGTATTTTATCAGGCGGGCCTGGAGGAAATCGCCGGGCGAACTTCCGCGCGTTGCCGCGCGATGCGCATGGCGGCGCGATCGCGGGAAATCATCAATCAGGGTCCGCCGATTTTGCCCGGACGCCACGTGCCTTTCACGCGCGTCCGGGCGGGAATCCAGTCAGGGTCCGATGCCTCGTCACCGCTGTTTTCGACGGTCCCCCACTGCCGATTTGTCGCCAATGTTCCGATCTTCTTGTATGGGATTCACGCGACTGCCCAGAATATCCTGCCGGGATGCGGGGAAATATATAGATCAGGGTATCACGCTATAACGACAACGGGAGGGTAGGTACTTGCCATATTTCTTCAGGGAAAACGTAGCGCCCAGCGAACATCCCCAGACCATGTTGGAAAGAGTGGTATTGCCGATTGGATTGCCATTCTCATCAAATGACAATTTCACTTTGGGGGTTCCATCGCCTTGGATTGGACCAAAGCCTGGTGTCAGCTTGAACATGAATTCTGGTACCTTTTTACCGTCTGTATAGATCGCGATTATGCCGTCATGGTTTGAGGTGCCAGAACCTCCACCCGGATTGACCAAGGGATTGAGCGTGATCTTTGCAATTGCGCCGGTGGGTTTGAATTCGAAATCCGGAAAGCTGCCTTTTGGTGGTTTTCCGGTGCCGGGGTAAGGAACCGTGATTTTTACCGCGTTGCCGCTGGCGACCGTTTCCGTGATGACCATCTTGGCCTTTCCCGCGATGCTCAACCCTTCGGCGACATAGGCGCGGGCGACATAGGTCTGATAGGCGGGCAGCGCGATGGCGGCAAGGATGCCGATGATGGCGACGACGATCATCAGTTCGATGAGCGTGAAGCCGCGCTGGAAGGTGTGTACAAG
>JAISME010000075.1 GCA_031276915.1 Zoogloeaceae bacterium | reverse complement strand
TAGAGCGTGTCGAAGGCCAGCGAGGATTTGCCCGAACCAGAAAGCCCGGTGATGACGATGAGTTTGTCGCGCGGCAGGTCGAGGCTGATGTTCTTGAGATTATGCGTGCGCGCGCCGCGAATGCGGAGGAAATCCATACAGAAGAACCGAATCGGAATCAAGGAAGGTCGTTCATTGTAAGTCCGGTCTTGCGGAAGAAGATATTTCGCCACCGTGTCGCGGCTGGTTCTCGACGCCCCGGCGGGACGTCACGGGACACTGCTAGAATAGCCAATTCTTTTCAGGGCGCGGCACCATGAGCGAAGATCCGCAGCAAAACGACCTGGACGCCTTGCAGGACCATCTTTTCGAGGTGGAAACCCTGCTTGCCTGGCTGAAGCCGCTGGATGACGCCGGGGAAGCGCCGCCCGACGCGGCCAGCGCCGAAAACCACGATGCCTTGCTCCAGCGGCTGCGACAGAGGCTGGACAGGATGCACCCGGCGGACGTGGCCTATGTGCTGGAAGCCTTGCCGCTCGAAGAACGCCTCCTGGTCTGGGATTTGGTCAAGGCGGAGCGGGATGGGGAAATCCTCCTCGAAGTTTCCGATGCCGTCCGGGAAACCCTGATCGAATCCATGGCGCGGCACGAACTCGTGGCCGCCGTCGAAACCCTCGATACCGACGAGCTTGCCGACCTCGTTCCCGACCTGCCGCAGGAGGTTGTGGAGGATGTCTTCCAGGCGTTGCCCACGGAAGAGCGGGAGCAATTGCGCACCGCCATTTCCTGTCCGGAGGATTCCGTCGGCGCGCTGATGGATTTCGACATGGCGACCGTGCGTGGCGACGTGACACTGGAAGTCGTGCTGCGCTACCTGCGTCGTTTCGACGCCTTGCCGGAACACACCGACAAGATTTTCGTCGTCGACCGCGACGATTGCCTCCTGGGTGTCCTGCCCCTGGAAGACCTGCTGATTAACGATCCGGACACGAATGTGGCCGCGGTAATGAAAACCGATGTCGTGCGCTTTCATCCCGAAGACAAGGCCGAGGATGCCGCGCTGGCGTTCGAGCGTTACGATCTGGGGTCCGCGCCGGTGGTGAGCAGCGTCGACAACAAGGTGATCGGGCGGCTCACGCTGGTGGCGGTGGTGGATTTCATCCGCGAGGAATCGGAAGCCGAACAACTGGCCCACGCTGGTCTCAGGGAAGAGGAAGACATCTTCGCCTCGGTTTGGGACTCGGTGAAAAACCGCTGGGCGTGGCTCGCGGTGAATCTCGTGACGGCCTTCGTCGCCTCGCGGGTCATTGGCCTCTTCGAGGGCGCGATCGAGAAACTGGTGGCGCTCGCCGCTCTGATGCCCATCGTTGCCGGCATCGGCGGCAATTCCGGCAACCAGACCATCACCATGATTGTGCGCGCCATCGCAATGGGCCAGGTAAATCCGGACGCTACCCGGCGGCTGCTCCGAAAGGAACTGGGCGTGGCGCTCATCAATGGCATCATCTGGGGCGGGTTGCTCGGTTTCCTGGCGACCTGGCTATACGGCAGCGGCTCACTGGGCCTGGTGATGACGGCGGCCATGACCCTCAACCTGCTCCTCGCCGCGTTTGCCGGGGTCGGCATCCCCATGCTGCGCCAGCGACTGGGACTGGACCCGGCCATCGGTGGCTCGGTATTGATTACGGCGCTTACCGACTCGGGCGGTTTTTTCATCTTTCTGGGGCTTGCCTCGCTTTTCCTGCTGTAACGCGCGCGAGAACACGACATGCGGAATTCCGCCATGCGGGCGCTCGTGACCGGCGCCAGCGGCTTTATCGGTCGTCACCTCTGCCGCCATCTGCTGGCGGCGGGCTGGCGGGTACGCGCCAGCACCGCCACCGACGATGGGGAAACCGCGCTGCGTGCAATTTCCGATTGCCTGGAGATCGTGCGCATCCCGCACTTTTGCGACGCGCGGGAGGTCTGGCGGGCCGCCTGCCGGGAGTGCCCGGTTGTCTTCCATCTGGCGGGTCTCGCGCACCGTGATGACGGCGGCGGTATGGCGGCGGAGACGGAAATCATGTACCGGCGCGGCAACGTTGACGTGACGCGCGCCCTGGCGCGGGCAGCGGCGGCGCAAGGCGTCGCCCGTTTCGTGCTTGCGAGTTCCGTCACGGTCTATGGCGAGGCCACACCCGCTGGCATGCCTTTCACGGAGATCAGCCCGACCGTTCCTGTTGAAATCTACGCGCGTTCAAAGCTGGCCGCGGAGATGGCGGTGCGGGCCGCGCAACAGGAAAGCGCCGGGCAACCGGTTTTCACCATCGTGCGCCTGCCGCTGGTGTACGGCCCTGGCGTCAGGGGGAACCTGCGCGCGCTCATGCGTTTTGTCGCCAGTGGTCTGCCGTTGCCGCTGGCGCGCCTCCAGAACCGCCGCAGTTTCATCAATATTGCCAATCTCGTGGATTTCCTGCGCCACGCGGCAACGCACGCGGACGCGGCGAATGAAATCCTGCTGGTCTCCGACCGGGAAGATGTTTCCACGCCCGGATTGATCCGCGCCATCGCCGATGGGCTGGATCGCCCCGCGCGGCTTTTCCCGTTTCCACCCGGCCTGCTCAGGACCGCCTGTTCCCTGCTGGGGCAGGCGGCGCGTTATGAAAAACTGGCGAGCAGCTTCCAGGTCGATCCCGCGCGTTCGTGCGCCCTGTTGGACTGGCATCCCAACACCAGGCTTGCCGAGGGTGTACGGCAGATGTGCGCGGCGTTTTCCCGGCGCGCGGCGTAAACGTCATGACGTCGCGTTTGTTGCGCTGCCTCGACGTGCTCCTTGCCTTTTCCGGCCTTCTTTTCGGCGCGCCGCTTTTCCTCCTGCTCTGGCTTCTGGGGAAAGCGTGTATCGGCGCGCCGCTCTTTCGCCAGGTGCGGGTCGGGTGGCGCCAGCAGCCGTTCGTGCTCGTCAAATTCCGCACCATGCGCCCCGGTACGGCCTCCGTCGCCTCGCACCTTGCCGATCCCGCCGCCATTCCCTCCTGGGGACGTTTCCTGCGTCGCACGAAACTCGACGAACTGCCGCAGTTGTGGAATGTCCTGAAGGGTGAAATGAGCCTGGTCGGACCGCGCCCCTGCCTTTTCAGCCAGGAGACACTGATTGCCGAACGCGCCGCGCGCGGCGTCTTCAATGTCCGTCCCGGCATCACGGGGCTTGCGCAGACGCGGGGGATCGACATGTCCACGCCGGAACTCCTGGCGCAAACAGACGCGAGCATGCTTGCTTCCCTGGGCCTCGCGGCGTACTTCCGCTATATTTTCCTGACCATCGCTGGCAAGGGAGCCGGCGACAGCGTGCGCGCCAGGGACGATGGCGACAAGAACAGCCCGCCGCCTTCCGGTTCCCCGTAATCCGCTTCCTCCGGCTTTAACGCACGAATTTTGGTATGATGCCGGGGCTTTTCCATGCAAGACACTTCCTTTCCCTTGCCTTTTCTTTGCCATGCTGGCAACACCTTGTACTGGTAAACACATTGCCAGCAAAATTACCAACAAAACACGGGGATCAATGGATGTTGCCGGATTGCATGGGACACAAGAGAAAGGCCAGACGCCCTGGTTTTACCCGGCTTTCCGGCTTTTATCGGACTGCTTTGGATGATGAGATGGTGCCCAGGAGAGGACTCGAACCTCCACGCCGTTAAGCGCTAGTACCTGAAACTAGTGCGTCTACCAATTCCGCCACCTGGGCCTGAGGTGAAGAGGGCGTATTCTAAGGAAAGAATGAGTGATGTCAACAAGAAAAACCACCGGGATTCGCCAGAAGGATCCGTTTTTCGAACGCGAATCGGAACGCTATGAATTCCCCTTGCCGTCGCGCGAATATATCCTGCAATTGCTGGAAGAAGAAGGGCGGCCCATGGAGTTCGGGCAGCTTGTCGAGCTGCTGAAGATTACCGGCAATGAGCACGAAATGTTCTCGCGGCGGATCAAGGCGATGGAACGCGAAGGGCAAATCCTCAGGAATCGCAAGGATGCCTACATTCTGCCGGAGCGGGCAAACCTGATCGCCGGACGGGTGCAGGGGCATCCGGATGGTTTCGGCTTCCTGACGCCAGATGACGGCACACCGGATGTTTTCCTCGCGCCGCGCCAGATGAGCAAGGTGCTGCACGGAGACCGCGTGCTGGCGCGGGTCACGGGCGTTGACCGGAAAGGACGCCCGGAAGGCGTGATCGTCGAGGTGACGGACCGCGCCAACAGCCGGGTGGTCGGGCGGGTGTGCGTGGAGCATGGCGTTGCTTTCGTGGTACCGGAAAACCGGCGCATAACCCAGGACATCCTGATCGCGCCGGAGAAAAAGGGCAAGCGCCAACCGGTCGATGGCCAGGTGGTCACGGTGGAAATCCTTGAACAGCCTTCCAGGTATGCGCAGCCAGTCGGACGCATCGTGGAAATTCTGGGAAATTACGCTGACCCGGGCATGGAAATCGAGATTGCCCTGCGAAAGCACGACTTGCCGTTTGGGTTTTCCAGGGCTGTTCTGGCGGAAAACGCCAGGATGCCGGCGAAAGTGAGAAAGGTCGACCTGCAGGGCCGCGAGGATCTGCGCGACTTGCCGCTTGTCACCATCGACGGCGAGACCGCCCGCGATTTCGACGACGCGGTCTATTGCGAAAGGGCGGGCAGCGACTGGCGGCTTGTGGTGGCGATCGCCGACGTTTCCCATTACGTGCAACCCGGCATGGCGCTGGATCTGGAAGCCTTTGCGCGCGGCAATTCCGTATATTTCCCGCGCCGGGTGATTCCCATGTTGCCGGAAAAAATATCCAATGGCATCTGTTCGCTGAACCCGGAGGTTGAACGGCTGGCGATGGTGTGCGACATGCGAATCACGACCGCCGGCAATATCGGGAGCTATCGGTTTTACCCCGCCGTTTTCCGCTCGCGCGCGCGCCTGACCTACGATCAGGTCTGGGCATGGCTTTCCGGCGCGCAAGCGCCGGAAACGGATACCCAGCGTGCCTTGCAGCCACATCTGCGGGACCTGCACAAGCTCTTCCAGCAACTTCTGAAGGCGCGCGCCAAACGCGGCGCGATCGATTTCGAGACCATCGAAACACAGATGCTTTTCAACGAGGACGGCAAGATCGCCAATATCGTGCCGCTCGTTCGCAACGACGCGCATCGCATCATCGAGGAATGCATGCTGGCCGCCAACGTCTGCGCCTCGGATTTCCTGGCGTCGCGCAAACAGGCGTGCCTCTTCCGCATTCACGAAGGGCCGAACGCGGAAAAGCTGAAAAACCTGAGAAGTTTCCTGTCCGAGTTCGGGTTGACGCTGACCGGGGGCGACACACCCAAGGCCGGGGATTATGCGCGCCTTCTGGAAAAAACCAGGACGCGCCCCGACGCGCAATTGCTGCAGACTGTCATGCTGCGCTCCCTGAAACAGGCCATGTACAGTTCCGACGATGTGGGGCATTTTGGCCTGGCGTATGAACATTACACGCATTTCACTTCGCCGATCCGTCGTTATCCCGATCTGCTCGTGCACCGTGCCATCAAGGCCGCGCTGGCCGGAAGCCATTACCAGCCGGGGGATTGGGAGGAAATCGGGCTGCATTGTTCGCAAACCGAACGCCGCGCCGACGAGGCCGCGCGTGATGTGCAAAACTGGCTGAAGTGCTATTACATGAAGGAACACATCGGCGAGGTTTTCGACGGTACCATTTCCGCCGTAACAGCCTTCGGTGTTTTCGTGGCCCTGGATCAGGTCTACGTGGAGGGCCTGGTGCATGTCTCCGACCTGGGCGCGGATTATTTTCACTTCGATCCAGTCAAGCACCAGATGCTGGGTGAACGGACCGGCAAGCGTTTCCGTCTGGGAGACCGCGTCCGCGTGCGGCTGGTCCGGGCGGATCTGGAAAGCAACCGGATCGACTTCGTGCTGATGGATGTCGCACCGCGAAGGAAAACGGATGTTCTGCGCGGCGAGGCAGGGGAAAAACCCGCGCGGATGCGGCAATCCGCGCCGAAATCCGAAAAGGGGAACACAACGATAAAAAAGGCGGCAAAAAAGGAATCGAAAAACACGGTAGCGGAGAATGCGCCGAAAACACCCACGAAAGCGACAATCACGAAAACGGTCGCAAGAACAACCAGGAAAACAGCAGGGAAAACCAGGTCAAGGTCCTCATCCAGCTAGATGTTCGATCCAGGTATTTTTTGGTCGGGATGGAATGGAGTATTTTGGCTTACCGTTCTCGATACATATTTTCCAGGAAGCCATGCGGAGACCTGCAGTCACGGCTTGCCGCGCTGATGCCCAGAGTGATTCTACCGCCCGTGGTGAAATGGCATTGCCAACCCCGCGGACATGGAATGCAATTCCATTGTGCTTGATTTCCTTTCCCCTGAAGCGCCAGAATGAACTTTGATCCTGTGTTGTTTTTACGGAAATTCCGGAATGCCTCGAATCGAGGAAACGGGTTTCGTGAATTGCGGGTGGAAATCTTCCAGGAAACCGTGCGTTGCGTTTCCTCCGGCGCGTACCGCTTGCGCGGCGATGAAATTCGGATCGAGAACCAACGGATCGCAACAGGGTTTTTCGAGTCCGTTCCCAAATTGTCCGCCGCACCGCGTTGTGAAAGAACATCGGTTGTCGTACTGGAGGCGGATTGCCTGGAAACGGCGGCATTGTTGATTCAGGCCGGGTACCACCCCTGTGTGCTCAACATGGCGAACCGGCAGAATCCGGGCGGCAGTGTCTTGCAGGGATCGGGCGCGCAGGAAGAAAACCTGTTCCGGCGCTCGAATCTCTTTGTCTCACTGTATCCCTTCGCGCCCTGTGCACGGGAATATGGACTTGCCCGCAGCGACAGGAGCTATCCGCTCAACCGCGACACGGGCGGGATTTACTCTGGCGGGATTAGCGTTTTTCGCGCTTCCGAACACAACGGTTATGGCTTCCTGAAGCAGCCATTTTCGCTCGCCATCGTCAGCGTCCCGGCGATCAACTGTCCCGATCTGGAAAAGGTGGATGGAAAATACCGGATTGCCACGCCGCTGGTTGAACCGACGCGGGAGAAAATCCGCACCATATTGCGCATTGCGGGAAAATACCGGCACGATTGCCTCGTCCTGGGCGCCTTTGGCTGCGGCGCGTTCCGAAACCCGCCCGCACACGTCGCCGCCCTGTTCCGGGAAGTCTTCCAAGAAACGGAATTCACCCGCAAATTCCGGCTGATCGTGTTCGCCATCCTGGACGACCACAACAGCGGGCGGGAACACAATCCGGAAGGGAATGTCCTGCCGTTTCTTGAGGTGTTTGACGGATAAAGGAACGTCATCGCGCCAGTATTCGACAAAGGAGTAAGGCATCAGGAAAATTGTCATCAGGAACGACGCGGGCGAGGAAGTCAGCGCGTCCGCGCTGGTTATTATCTCCGCGAGCCGATCCACGGACATTCCGGCATTTTACGCCAAATGGTTCCTGCATCGACTTGAAAAAGGCCATCTTGCCTGGATCAATCCCTTCAACCAGAAACCCAGTTATGTTTCCTTTAAAAAAACGCGCGTTGTTGTGTTCTGGACAAAGAATCCAAGGCCGCTGATGGCGGCGGGTGTATTGGAGGAACTGGATCGCCGGGGTATCCACTATTATTTCCAATACACGCTGAATGATTACCAGGCGGAAGGCTTCGAGCCGCATGTGGCGGCGCTGGAAAAACGCATCGAAACTTTCCGGGAGCTTTCCGCAAGGCTTCGTGTAACGCGAGGCACGGAAGTGATCCATCGCGTCGTCTGGCGGTTTGATCCGATGATCCTTGGCCCCCATCTCACGCCGGAAATCCTGGTCGCCAAGGTGAAGCATATCGGCGACCAGATCAAGGGGTGCACGGATAAACTCGTGTTCAGCTTTCTTGATTTGTACCGCAAGACCAAAAGAAACCTGGGTGCGGCTGCCGTGGAAATCAACGCGGCGGAACGCCAGGAAATCGTGGAACGGCTGCTCGCTCTCCGGGATCAATGGCAAAGGGAGGATGGATGGCGGCTCACACTGGCGACCTGCGCGGAAAATGGCGAGTATGCGGGCGTCGAGCATAACCACTGCATTGATGGCGAACTGATCCGCAAGCTCTTTGGCGGTGATGCGGAACTGGCAAAATATCTTGGCGAGGAAGCGCAAAAAGAAAGCAAGCGACAAGCCAGGGAAGCCAGAAAATCCGCGCAGTCATCCTTGTTTGGCGATGAAGCGCCAGGTACGCCAATTGCCAGGGTCGTGCGGATATACAGCAAGGATTCAGGACAACGCGAGGAATGCGGCTGCGAAGTGAGCAAGGATATTGGCAGCTACGATACCTGTCCGCATGGCTGCCTGTATTGCTATGCCAATGCTTCGCCGGAAGAGGCACGGAAGAATTACAAGCTTCTCAAAAAAACGGACTGGAATGGGGAAAGCCTGCTTCCAAAAGGAGGGGTTTCATCCTCAAAAGAACGCGAGCAAGAAGAAAAAATCAATGGGTAAAATACTCGCGCCCCGCATTTTAATGCTAGGCGCGCGAAGTGGGGATCAATCCTTGCGCCTGGTTTCGATCTTCCCAGTGGATTTCACCCGGTGGTCGCCCACGGCCTTGGCCAAGGCCAAGATGAATTCATCATCCGTGGCAAGGCCGTGTTCTCGCACCTTGGGCTTCTTGCGCTTGATCCCCTTGGCGTGTGCCTCCCGCACGACCTTTTGGGCCTCCTCTTCGGCTTGGGCTGCGCGTTTTTGCGCTTCCGCGCGGAGTTTGATGTAGGCATCAATCTGCTCGCTGGTCGCGGCAGTGAGCTTGGGAAA
>JAISME010000058.1 GCA_031276915.1 Zoogloeaceae bacterium | reverse complement strand
CCGGGCAATCCGTTCGATGGTTGCAACGCCGCGGGAGGAAACCCAATGGACGCGCCAAGCGCCGATTGCTTGTTCCACCGTGCCTGTACAATGCTCGCCATGAAACGACATCTTCTGATTCTGACCAATTTGCCCGACCAGGCCAGTGCCGGACAGTTGGCGACAGCGCTCGTGGAGCGTCATCTGGCGGCTTGCGTCAATGTGCTGGCGCCCTGCCATTCCGTTTATCGCTGGCGGGGAAAGCTGGAGACGGCGACGGAAATTCTGCTGCTCGTCAAGACCAGCGCGGAGCGTTACGCAGAGGTGGAGGCGGTCATTCGCGCACGGCATCCCTATGAACTTCCGGAGATCGTCGCCTTCCCAATCGAGTGCGGTCTGCCCGGCTACCTGGACTGGATCACGCGGGAAACGGAGCCGTCATGCGAGGCTTGACCGCATTGCGCAGGGGAATCTGGCTCGCGCTCGCCCTTGCCGTGTTTTTCTGCGCGGCGCTCAAGGCGCAGACCTTCCTTGATCCCGCGGTGGCGTTCAAGCCCGGCATGCGCGCCCTGGATGCGCGGGAACTGGAAGTGCGTTTTGAAATCGCGCCCGGATACTACCTCTACAGGGACAAATTCCGTTTTGCCGTCGACGCGGATGCGCCGGTCACGCTCGGTGATCCGGTATTGCCCGAAGGCAGGGAAAAAGAAGACGAGGTTTTCGGCAAGGTGGCGGTATTCCATGAAAAAGTCGCCATTCGCCTGCCGGTGACACGCAGAATGTCCGGTCCTCTTGTCGTTTCCCTGCGTGTCACTTCCCAGGGTTGCGCCGAGGCTGGTCTCTGCTATCCGCCGCGCACGGAAACCCTGGTGGCGGAACTGCCCGCCGAAGGGGCGTTGCCTGTTGCCGGCGCGCTGGCGGAAGGAAACGACGAAAGCAGCCGGATTGCCGCCCGTCTGGAAAACGCCGGTTTCTGGATCAATCTGCTCTTGTTTTTCCTGGCGGGCCTGCTGCTTGCGTTTACGCCCTGCGTCCTGCCCATGATCCCGATCCTTTCCGGCATCATCGCGGGGCAGGGTGGGCAGGTTTCCCGGCGTCGGGGGTTGACCCTCTCGCTTCTGTACGTCCTGGGAATGGCGCTGGCCTATACGCTTGCCGGGGTGGCGGCAGGACTGACCGGCGCGCTTTTGTCCGCCGCGCTGCAAAATGCCTGGGTGCTGGCGGGATTTGCCGGGGTGTTCATCCTGCTGGCCTTGTCCATGTTCGGATTCTACGAGCTGCAACTGCCCGCCGCGCTGCAAAGCCTTGTGTCGGAAGAGTCCGGGCGCATCGACCGGCGTTCCAGGATGCGCGGCCTGCTGCGCGGACTGGGCGTGTTCGGCATGGGCGCGCTTTCGGCGCTGATCGTCGGGCCGTGCGTCGCCGCGCCATTGGCTGGCGCGCTGCTCTACATTGGCAAGACGGGAGACGCGCTCCTGGGCGGCGCGGCGCTGTTTGCCATGGCGCTGGGCATGGGCGCACCATTGGTCGCGGTGGGCGTTTCCACCGCCGCGCTGCCCCGGATCGGTCCCTGGATGAACAGTGTCAAACAGGCGTTCGGCGTCATGCTGCTGGCGAGCGCCGTGTGGATTGTCTCGCCGGTGATTCCCGTCGCGGCGCAAATGCTGGCCTGGGCGTTCCTGCTCATCATTCCCGCCATGTATCTGCACGCCCTTGATCCCCTGCCTTCGCGCGCCAGGGGCTGGATGCGCTTCTGGAAAGGTGTTGGCGTCGTCATGCTGCTGGCGGGGGTGGCGCTCCTGTCCGGCCTCCTGGGCGGCAGCCGCGATCCCCTGCAACCCCTGCGCGTGTTCGGCGTGGCGGATGGCCCCGTGGAAGCACGGTTGCCTTTTGAACGCGTAAACAGCCTGGAAGCGCTGGAAGCGCGTCTCTCCAGCGTTCGCCAGACAGACAGGAAGCCGGTGCTCCTGGATTTCTACGCGGATTGGTGCGTCGCGTGCAAGGAGATGGAACGTTTCACTTTCAACGACCCCGCCGTGCGGGAGCGTCTCGGGAATTTCGTGTTGTTGCGGGTCGACGTGACCGGGAACAGCGCGCGGGATCAGGCGCTGTTGAAACGCTTTCAGTTGTTCGGGCCGCCCGGCATCCTGTTTTTCGACGCCGAAGGCCAGGAACTGCCCGAGCGCGTGGTGGGCTTCCAGAACGCTGAAATGTTCCTGGCGGTGCTGGAGCGCGTGGCGGGGCGGGGGAAAAATGAACCGGCAACGTCCCAGGAATGGCGTCTCGCGCCGTAGATCCCGCGCACGGCATGTTTTCGCACCACGTGTCACAAACCCCGGAAGGCCCGATCCCGCAGGCAGGGCACGACACGGCTTTTCTGTGGAGCAATGACCTGCGACCAGGCAGAGGATACAGGCCGGGAGATCGGGCGCAGTGGTCCGGGCATGAAATCGCCACTGCCCTGGAATGCGGGATTATGGCAATTTACGGTTCCTTCCGGCGACGGACCACGCCGCCGTCCGTTCCCAGAAGAAGCAAATCCGCGCCGCGCGCCGCGAACAGGCCATTGCTCACGACTCCGGCAATCTGGTTGATGCGGCTTTCCAGGTCTGCCGGATCGTCGATGACAAGACCGTGAACGTCCAGGATGATGTTGCCGTTGTCCGTCACGCAGTCCGCGCGCGGCACGGGAGCGCCGCCCATGTGCACCAGTTGCCGCGCCACCTGGCGCGCGGCCATGGGGATGACCTCCACGGGCAGGGGGAAGCGGCCCAGTACCGGCACGGCCTTGCGCGCGTCGGCGATGCAGACGAAGAAATCCGCCGCCGCCGCCACGATCTTTTCCCGTGTCAGCGCGCCGCCGCCGCCTTTCGTCATGGCAAGCTCCGGATTGATTTCGTCCGCGCCGTCCACGTAAAGAGGAAGATGCTCGACGGTGTTCAGTTCCACTACCGGAATGCCCAGGGCTTCCAGACGCCCGCGGGTGGCTTCCGAACTGGCGATGGCGCCCGCCAGACGTGATTTGAGCGGGGCCAGGGCCTCGATGAACAGGTCGACCGTGCTTCCCGTGCCAACGCCAAGCGGCGCGCCTGGCGGCAGGTGTTCCGCGACGTAATCTGCCGCCGCCAGGGCAGCGCGGCGTTTCTGTTCCGCTTGCGTCATTTATTTCCCCTGGAAAAGAAAACCATTCAACGCGCCGTCTCCGGACGCGGTTCCGGACCATCGGCGAACCGTTCCGCGAAATACCGGATCATTCCGGCGGTCGCGCCCCAGATGTAATGTCCTTCATAGGACATGGACAGGTATTCGCGCTGTTTTCCCTGGTAGAACAGGCTTTCGCGATGATGGTTACGCGGATCGAGCAGGAAATCGAGCGGCGCCTCGAAAACTTCCGCGACTTCGAACGGATCGAGACACAGGTGAAGCGGAGGAACCAGGCGCGCCACCACAGGGTGGATTCTGAAACCGGTCACGGTGGCGTAAGGGGGAAGCTCGCCAAGGATTTCCACATTGTCCGGCACAAGACCAATTTCTTCTCCGGCTTCCCGCAGGGCGGCATGGCGGGGCGAGGCATCCCCTGGCTCCATGCGGCCTCCGGGAAAGCTGATCTGGCCGGGATGGTCGCGCAGGTGATCTGTGCGCCGGGTAAGCAGGACACGGCATCCCTCCGGTCGGTCGACAAGCGGAAACAGGACGGCGGCGGGCGCCAGGTTGTCCGTATCCGTTGCTCCGGCGTCGCCCGCCACAGGGATGGCGGCGTCCATATGGTTTCCTCGCGCCAGGAGCGCGCGCACGCGCATCCAGAAATGCGCTCCGGTTGTCTCAGGCGGCATTGCGGGAGAGGACGGGCAGGGAATCGGGTTCGGGATTGATGGTCCGCACCATCGCCGCGTCGCCGCCTGGGAACAGGACTTGCTGTTCCTGTGTCGACATTTTCATTCCCGCATTCCGTCAAAAACGCTGTTTCAGGACCATGGTGTCGCCTTCGCGCTGCATGCTGACCCGGTTCAGGAAACTCATGCCCAAGAGGACAAACGGCATGCTCTGGTCGAGGTTGACCATGCAATCGATGTTGCGCAGCGTGATTCCGCCGACACTGACCGTATCCAGCTTGAGGTAATAGACCACGGCTGTGCCATTGGCGGTGTTGGCCGTGCCCCGGTGGGCGTTGTCCAGGTTGAGGCGAAGACTCCGGACATCGCTTTCGCCCAGGGAAACCATGGTGGCGCCCGTGTCCACCAGGAACTGGACGTGTTGCCCATTGATTAGGCCGGACGTTTTGAAATGGCCCTGCGCGTCCGCGATCAGCGTCACGCTGATGTCTTTTCTGTCGATGACGTTGCTCACGACGTTCTGGCCGACCCGCATGACGTGGCGTTTGCCATCTATCGTCAGTGTGGCGGTGTTGCCTTGTACGGAAATGAGCCTGACGCCCAGATGTTCCTGGCCCACGCCCAGGGTGCGCGGCGGCGCGTTGTCGATGCTGACGATCACCTTGTTGGTCATGGCGCCGACCAGCCCGACGCTGATCGCCTCCGCTGCGCCCGCGCATAATCCCGAAAGCAGCAAAGCTCCGATAAAATGCCACTTTTCCCGACTGAACAACTGTATGCGTCCCGTTGCCATTTTTCGTCACTCCCCGACTGAAGGCCCTGGCTATTTTGCCATATTTCTTGAATCCCGCCGTATTCCCTGGACGTTGATTCCACTGGATCGCGGCGCGTCCGTGCCGTCCGCTTGCGGCGATTTTTCCGGGATTTGCTGCATGGGCGGCCCCATGAGCGTCAACGATGACCTGCCCTGGATCGATCCCCTGTGCGACCTGATCCGCGCCGCGGTGGCGCGGGATGTTCCCGTCCTCGGGCATTGCCTGGGCGGACAGTTGATGAGCAGGGCGCTGGGTGGGCAAGTGACGAAAAACCCCGTACCGGAAATCGGCTGGAATGTGGCGATGGGCGGGAAAGACGCGATTGCCCGCCACTGGCTGGGCGATTTTGCGGACCGGGAACTGGCCGTATTCCAGTGGCACGGCGAAACGTTCAGCTTGCCGCAAGGGGCGGCGCTGCTGGTGGAAAGCGCAGCGTGTGCGCACCAGATCTTCGCCTTGGGGCCGCATCTGGGCATGCAATGCCATGTCGAAATGCTGCCGGAAATGATCGACTGCTGGTGCGAACAATGGCAAGAAGAGGTCGCGCCGCACGCGCATCTCGCTTTCGTGCAGACACCGGACGCCATGCGGGCCGGCATTCCGGAAAAGCTGCCGGAATTGCGCCGCCTGGCTGACCAGCTCTATGGCGTGTGGGTGCAGGGCCTGCGCGGATGAATGTGATTCTGCCCTTTTTGTTCCGTTGCCTGGGTCATGTGCCGCTCCGCTGGCTGCACCGCTTGGGCGCGCTGGCGGGATGGGCGGTTTACGGGCTGTCGCCGCGCTATCGCCGGCACCTGCGGGAAAATCTGGCGCAAGCGGGTCTCGCGGCGGAACTGCGTCTCGAAGCGGCGGCGGAAGCGGGAAAACAGGTGCTGGAGCTGGCGCGCATCTGGACGAAACCCCTGGCGGAAGCCAACGCGCTGGTGGTTGCGGTAACTGGCTGGACGCATGTCGAGGCGGCGCGGGCGGCGGGAAAGGGGATTTTGTTCCTGACGCCGCATTTGGGTTGCTTTGAGATTTCCGCACAATATTATTCCGCCTTCGGGGAGATCACCGTGCTGTATCGCCCGCCCCGGCAGGCGGGGCTGGAGGCGTTGATCGCGACAGGACGGCGGCGCGCGCGCCTGCATCTGGCTCCGGCGGATCTCGCCGGTGTGCGCCTGCTGATGCGGGCGCTGAAACGTGGCGACGCCGTTGGCATACTGCCGGACCAGGCGCCGAAAAAAGGGGAAGGCGCCTGGCTCGATTTTTTCGGGCGTTCGGCCCACACCATGACCCTGGCGGCACGGCTTTCCGAACTGGGCCCCGCCGTCCTGCTGGTCCGGTGCGAACGCCTGCCTGCCGGAAGGGGATTTCATCTGCATTTCCTGCCGCCCGCGCAACCACTTGCCGGGGATACCCTGGCGCGCGCCGCCGCGATCAATCACGAGATCGAAGCCCTGATCCGGCAGTGTCCGACCCAATACCTCTGGGGGTACAACCGTTACAAGGGCGCGCGCGCGGAGCGAGCCGCATGAGGAAACTGTTGTCTTACCTGCTGCTGGCCTTCCTCTGGCTCCTGCATTTTCTGCCCCTGTCCATTCTGCGCCGGCTGGGACACGGGCTGGGCCTGCTTCTCCTCGTCCTGGGCCGGGAACGGCGACGCGTCGTCCGCATCAACCTGCGGCTCTGCTTCCCCGAATGGGATACTGCCCGACGGGAGCGCGTGCTGCGCCTGCATTTCATCCTGTTCGCCCAGGCGTTCCTGGACCGCACGCTGCTCTGGTGGGCGTCCCGGTCGCGTCTTGGACGCTGTATTCGTCTGGTCGGGCGGGAAAATCTCGAACGCGGGGATGGTTTGCCGACGCTGCTCCTGGCCCCGCATTTCGTTGGACTGGACGCGGGCGGCACTGCCATTACCATGATAACGCGGCTGACAAGCATCTATTCCCGCCAGAAAAACCCGGTTTTCGACGCCATGTTCCTGGCGGGGCGCCAACGCTTCAATGGCGCGCTCCTCCTTTCCCGCCAGGAAGGCGTGCGGCGCGCGCTCAAGGCAATGAAACGGGGTATGCCGTTCTACTATCTTCCCGACCTGGATTTCGGTCGTCGTGAATCCATTTTCGTGCCTTTTTTCGGCGTTCCGGCGGCGACCATCACTGGCGTTTCCCGTCTGGCGCGGGCGACCGGCGCGCGCGTGGTGCCCTGCGTCAGCCGTCTTGCCAGAACGGGATATGTCGTGGAATTGCTGCCGCCCTGGGAAAATTTTCCCGGCGAAAGCGTGGAGGCGGATACCGCTTTCGTAAACCGTTTCATCGAAAGCCAGGTGCGGATTTGCCCGGCGCAGTATCATTGGCTGCACAAACGTTTCAAGACCCGCCCGCGGGGCGAAATGAAAATCTACTGACTTGTCGTGAACATCGATATTCGCCCGATCCTGCCCGAAGATGTGGCTGCCATCGCAGCGCTGGCGCGCGTCATCTGGCAGGCGACCTATCCCGGCATCGTGCCGCGTGACCAGATCGAATACATGCTGGCGCAGCGCTATGACCACGCGCGCCTTGCCGATGCGCTGGAAGACCCGCGGAAATGGCTGGTGCAGGCGTTCGTTGACGCATGCCGCGCCGGGTTCGCCTGCGGCGAAGTGTGCGAGGGCGAATTCAAGCTCGATAAACTCTACGTCCATCCGGATTTCCAGCGTCAGGGCGTTGGCGGCGCGCTGGTTGCCCACATGGCCGGAATCGCCAGCGGCGCGGGGTATCCCTGCATGATCCTGGCGGTAAACAAACGGAACGAACAGGCCATTCGCGCCTACCATAAACACGGATTCTCCGTGCGCGAAGCCAGGAAAGTCGACATCGGCCATGGCTTCGTGATGGACGACTACATCATGGAAAAGCGGGTGTGAAGCGCATGGGAAGGCTTGGATTTACCAAGATGCATGGTCTCGGCAATGACTTCATGGTCATCGACGCTGTGCGGCAGGATGTCCGCGTGACGCCGGAAATCGTCCGGCGGCTCGCGGACCGGCATCGCGGCGTCGGTTTCGATCAGCTTCTGCTGGTCGAGGCCACCACGCGCCCTGACGCGGATTTCCGTTACCGCATTTTCAACGCCGACGGCGGCGAGGTGGAGCAATGCGGCAATGGCGCGCGCTGTTTTGCCCGTTTCGTATTTGACCAGGGGTTGACGCAAAAGCGGGAAATGCGTGTCGAGACGCGAAAGGGCGTTATTGCGCCGCGTCTGGAAGAGAATGGCGAAGTCACCGTCGACATGGGCGTGCCGCGTTTCGCGCCAGCGGAAATTCCGTTCCTGCGCGCGGCGGAGGCATTGCTCCACCCTCTGGAGGTTGGTGGCGTCCATGTGGAAATCAGCGTGGTCTCCCTGGGTAATCCCCATGCGGTGCAGGTCGTTCCGGATATAGAAACAGCGCCGGTGATCGAACAGGGATCGTTGATCGAATCCCATCCGTGCTTTCCCGAGCGGATCAATGCGGGCTTCATGCAGGTAGTGGATCGCCACACCATCCGCCTGCGGGTGTTCGAGCGCGGCGCAGGAGAAACCCTGGCGTGCGGGACGGGCGCCTGCGCCGCCGCCGTGACCGGTATTCGCCGGAAATTGCTGGATTCCCCGGTGCGGGTCATCACACGCGGGGGAGAACTCGCCATTGCCTGGACACCCGGCGCGACTGTGCGCATGACCGGACCCGCCGCAACTGTTTTTACCGGAGACATCGAATTATGAACGTGAGCGAATCCCCGAAAGCCGCCCAGGTTGCCGGATACCTGCAGGATCACCCACAATTTTTCGAGCAATACGCCGATCTGCTGGCGGATATCAGGATTCCGCATCCGCATGGCGGGCGCACAATCTCGCTCTCCGAACGGCAGATGGTCGCCCTGCGCGAAAAAAACCGGAAGCTGGAGAGGAATCTCGCGGAGCTTTTGCGGTTCGGCGAGGTAAACGACGCTCTGGGCGAAAAAATGCACCGTTTCTCCGTGGCGCTCGTCGCGGCGGAAACCTTGCAGGCGGTCCTGCATCTCGTCCGCTTTCACCTGTGCGACGATTTCGCCATTCCCCATGTTGCCCTGCGGCTCTGGCAACGTCCGGAAAACATCGAGGACCTGCCGGAATTCGCGGCCACGAGCGAGGCCCTGCAAACTTTCGCGGAAACCTTGCACAAACCGTATTGCGGTCCTGTTGACGCAACGCTGCAAAGTACCGTTTCGTGGTTTGGCGATGTGGCGGCGCACATCCGTTCACAGGCGCTGATCGCGCTCAGAAACGGCGGCGGTGCCATCGGCATGATCGCCCTGGGAAGCGAGGAAGTGGAACGCTTCTACCCCGACATGGGCACCCTCTACCTGGAACGTCTGGGCGAACTCGCCTCCGCCGCGCTCGCGCGCGTGACACATTCGGCTTTGTAGGAAGCTGTTCAAGTCACATGGGTATGTAGAAGCCTGCGGGATGGGGAAAGCCCGCCCGGGCGATACAAGCTTGCGGCTCATCCATCTCGCATCCCGACCCTTCTACTCAAAAGATTTTGAACAAGTTCGGGCGAGTATTCTGACCTGACTGGCATACCATGTGCACCCACAGCCATGTGCATCTTGCCGTGGCGCCCCTTCTCGTGAGCCCCCCCAAGCGCCCTTCCGGTCCGGAAGATATGTCTCCAGAGTAGCCGGACATGATCCGAAATAAACAGCTTCCAGACTGGAAGACTGTTTTCCCGCATTTCGTTCATCTCTCCGGCGGTTTCAGCAACAACCACGCTTGCACACCAAGCGCCAGCGCCAGGCGCTCGATGTTGGACAAGGAGACATTCCAGCGCGAGCGTTCGATCGCGGATACATAGGTTCGGTCCAGGTCGCACTCCATCGCCAGCCGCTCCTGCGACCAGCCTTTTTCCACGCGCTTGAGACGAATCCAGTACGCCAGTACATCACGCAGATTCGCCGGATCAGGGGACGACGAAGGGCCAGAAAGTTTTGCAGACACGCCCACATCATCTATACATGTTATATTTGCATCTACGGAGTTTGCTTCACGTATCAGATGCGCGCTCTTTGGGTCAGGAAGAGCACTGCGCGCAGGACTCCACCCGCCAATGAATTGCATATGAAATATTTTGTCGTGGCGCGGGAGGCATGATGCCCTGTGTTCATGCCAAAAGATTCTTACGTACGATAGTTAAATCAATGGAGAAGGACAATGGCGCATTTCGGGTTTCCTCTGGAAACAATTGTGATTTTTTTCGTAATCGTCGGTGTTTCGGTCTATGTCGACCTAGCCGCGCACAGGAACGCCAGGGAAATCACGGCGTCCGAGGCCGCCAGATGGACCGTGTTCTGGGTGGTGTTGGCGCTTGGTTTTTATGCTTACGTCTGGCTACGCTTCAGCAAGGAATGGGCGGATCTCTACTTGGCCGGATATGTGCTGGAAAAAAGCCTCTCGGTCGATAACCTGATGGTGTTCATCGCCATCTTCGCTTCATTCGGCATCAAATCGCACCTGCAACATCGTATTTTGTACTGGGGTATCTTGGGGGCATTGGTGTTTCGTGCCGCGTTCGTCCTGATAGGCACTAGCCTTTTTCTCGCCAGTCCGTGGGTAGGATTTGTCTTCGCCGCGTTTGTCGTCTGGAGCGCCATTCAAATGTTGAAAGGCGGCGACGACGAGGAAGAGATCGAAGATTACTCAAACCACTGGAGTGTCCGGCTGACAGGGCAGTTAATGCCTGTGTACACTCGCCTCCATCTCAACCGCTTTTTCGTCAAGCATCAGGAATTGTTGTTGCAGGGTCTGGACAATGTAAACAAGGCCGTAACCCGTAGTGGCGCATTATACGTGACGCCGGCATTTTTGTGTCTGATGGTGATTGAGACCTCGGACATCGCCTTTTCCTTCGATTCCGTTCCGGCAGTGATTTCTGTCACCCAGGAGCCTTTGCTGGTCTACGCGGCAATGATTTTTGCCATTCTGGGACTGCGCAGCCTGTATTTCGTGATTGCCGCCTTGAATCGCTATCTGGCGCATCTGGAAAAAGCCGTTATTGCGCTCCTCTTTTTCATTGCCGCGAAGATGGCGTTGCAATCCTGGAATCATGCGGTTGGCGATACCGGCTTCGATATTTCTCCGGGGCAGAGTCTGACCATCGTTTTGGGTGTGTTGCTGCTTGGCGTCCTCGCTTCCTTCATCTTTCCCGGCAAGGAAAATGAGAAGGAAGAAAGCGCATAAGCGCAATTCGCAAATTTCATTTCAATCACAGGAGGTCATCATGGCAGTTTCATTGAGTAAAGGGGGAAATGTTTCGCTTTCCCGATCTGCGCCGTCGCTGCAAAGGATTCTGGTCGGTCTGGGCTGGGAGGCCCGGGTGACCAGCGGCGCGGATTACGATCTGGACGCGAGCGTTTTTTTATTGGGCGAGAACGGCAAGGTTAGTCGGGACGAGGATTTTATTTTCTACAACCAGCCGCTTTCTACCTGTGGTTCCGTGGAACACACGGGCGACAACCGCACCGGTTCGGGAGAGGGCGACGACGAGGCAATCAAGGTTGACCTTGGCAAGGTTCCGAAAAGCGTCAAGCGCATTGTGGTGAGCGTCACCATTCACGATGCCGAGGCGCGCAAACAGAATTTCGGCCAAGTGAGCGACGCTTTCATTCGTATCGTCAATCTGGATAACGATGTGGAAATCGTACGCTTCGATCTGTCGGAAGATTACAGCACCGAAACCGCAATGATTTTTGGCGAAGTGTATCGCCATAACGACGAATGGAAATTCAAGGCGGTCGGCCAAGGTTTTGCGGGCGGACTGGAAGCCATGTGTAACCAGTTTGGCGTTAATGTCGCTTGATGTGACGATTTATTGAAAGGTAAAAACATGAGAAGGCTGCCTGTATATCTGTTGTTGGATGTTTCCGGCTCCATGAGCGGCGAACCGATCGAGGCGGTAAAGACGGGCGTACAGACGCTGGTCTCAACCTTACGTCAGGACCCGTATGCGCTGGAAACCGCTTATTTGTCAGTCATTACCTTTGGCAGCAACGCCCAACAGCTTGTGCCGCTTACGGAATTGTCCTCGTTCCAAACGCCTGGCATCAGTGCCAGCGGCACCACGGCGCTGGGCGATGCCTTGGTGCTCCTGGCCGAGCGGGTAGATGCGGAAATCGAAAAAACGACGGCAGAAGTCAAAGGGGACTGGAAGCCTTTGGTTTTTATTATGACAGACGGTGTGCCGACAGATGATTGGGCCAAAGGGCATGAAAAGCTGAAGAAGATACGCACCGGCATTATCGTCGCCTGCGCAGCAGGGCATGGCGCGGATACTTCGGTGTTGAAACAGATTACCGAAGTGGTCGTGCAATTGGATACCGCTGATTCCAATACGATCAAGGCGTTTTTCAAATGGGTGTCGGCTTCCGTGTCCACAGGAAGCCAAAAGATCGATCAGGGGCAAAAAGAGGTTTCCGGCCTGGACGATCTGCCGCCACCGCCGCCCGAAGTCAACGTGGTTCTTTAATCCATCAAGCAGGAGCATACAAATGGCAATTTCCTTGAAAAAAGGACAGGGCGTCAGCCTCAAGAAAAACGAATTCGATCTTTCGCTGGTGACCATCGGTCTTGGTTGGGATATTCGCGAAGAAAAAGGAGGTTTTCTGGGCAAGGTCTTCGGGAAAAAAGAAGAAGATTACGATCTGGATGTGATCGCCTTCCTGTGCGGGGCGGATGGCTATGTCAATAATCTTGGTGTCGTAAATAACAAAGGCCCCGTGGGTGGAGATGTGATCTTCTTCAACAGTATGCGACACAGTTCAGGTTGCATTTGGCTGACTGGAGACAATCGAACGGGTGCCGGAGATGGCGATGATGAACAAATCATCGTGAAATTGAATGATTTGCCGGATGCATACCGGAAGATCGTTTTTGTTGTCCAGATTTATGATGGGCAAAAACGTGGACAAAACTTTGGTAAGGTGCAAAACGCCTTTATTCGCGCGGTGGATAACAAAAACCGGGAAATGGCCCGTTTTGACCTGTCTGGCGGCGCGTCATTCTCCCAATATTGTTCAGTGCTGTTTGCCGAATTGGTACGGGAGTCTGGCGGTTGGAAATTCAATGCCATTGGTTCCCCGGATTCTTCCGACACGTTTGTAACCTGGCTGAAACACTATGTTCGTCCATAGTCTTTTGAGCGGGAACAGGTAAATGAGCTTCAGAAGATTGCCCGTATACATCCTGCTCGATACTTCGGGGTCAATGCGTGGGGAACCCATTCACTCGGTGAATGTGGGTTTGCAGGCGATGCTTTCCGTTTTGCGGCAAGACCCTTACGCGCTGGAGAGTGTGCATCTTTGCGTTATTACCTTCGATTTGGAAGCGCGCGAATACCTGCCGCTGACGCCGCTGGACGAGGTTCGCCTGGATGAAATCACGGCGCCCGACGCGGGCGCGACTTTCATGGGGGCCGCGCTGGAATTGCTGATTACGCTGGTTGATCGAGATGTCAGGAAAAGCAGCGGGGACATGAAAGGGGATTGGCGTCCCCTGCTGTTTGTCATGACCGACGGCAGTCCCTCCGACTTGCACGCCTATCGCGAGGCGATACCGGAAATCAAAAAGCGCAATTTTGCCTCGATTCTCGCCTGTGCCGCCGGGCCGAAAGCAAAGCAGGAATTGCTGCGCGAATTAACGGATCGGGTCGTTACCCTGGACACGATGGACTCGGCGGCTTTCTCAGGGTTCTTCAAATGGGTCTCCGCTTCCGTTTCGGCAGGTTCGAGCAGCGCGGGGATTTCTGGGCAAATTTCCCTGCCACCGCCGCCGCCGGAAGTGCAACTGGTGTTGTAGCGGCTTCCACGATTTTCCTTGTCACCAACAGGAGTTTCAAATGCGTAGATTACCCGTTTTTTTCGTGCTGGATTGTTCCGAATCCATGGTCGGCGCGAACCTGCAAAAAATGGAAGAATGTTTGCAGGTCGTCACGCGCGCCTTGCGTACCGATCCATACGCGCTGGAAACCGTATATGTTTCCGTGATTGCCTTTGCGGGCACGACCAGGACGATTGCCCCTTTGGTGGAAGTCGTCTCGTTCTATCCGCCGAAATTGCCGTTGGGCAGCGGCACCAGCCTGGGCACGGCGCTGGATGCCCTGATGACTGAAATCGACCGCAACGTGGTCAAGACCACGCCAGACGCGAAAGGCGACTGGAAGCCCATCGTTTATCTGATTACCGACGGTCATCCGACGGATGATCCCGGCCCCGCCATCGAACGCTGGAACGCGAAATACGCGCGCAAGACCACCTTGGTTGCGATTGGCCTGGGCAAGAACGCGGATTTCACCGTACTGAAACGCCTGACTGAAAACGTCATCGTGTACGAGGAAAGCAAGGAAGGCGATTTTCAGAAATTCGTGAAATGGATCTCCGCCTCAGTGGTCGCTCAAAGCAAGAGCGTGGGCGAAGGTGTGGATAGCGATACTTTGCCGACGCTGGATGAAAGCGTAATGCGCATTGTCAAGGAACCGCCGCCGGTCGCCGACGAAAGCTGCGTTACGCTGGTAGGACGTTGCCAGAAAACACGTCGCCCTTACCTCATCAAATACGAACGGGAAGTACAGGCTGTCGCCACACGGGATTTTCGGGTGGATGTCACCCAATATCATCTGGCGGGCTGCCATCCGTTGGAAGAGGACTATTTTGCGTGGTCGGACATGCGCGCAACGGAATTCAAGGTGAACACCGCTTCGCTCGTTGGATCGCCGGGCTGCCCGCATTGCGGCAACATCACGGCGTTTGCGGTGTGTAGTTGCGGCAAGTTGTTGTGCGTGAATGGCCCCGGAGAGGTGACCTGTCCATGGTGCAAGCAGCAAGTTTCGTTCGGAACGGAAGCATCCGATGCTTTTGATGTAGGCCGCAGCCGGGGATGATGCGATGAACGAGAAAGTTCTAAGGAACCAACGGAACAAAGTCAAGCCAGAATTTCAAAAACAGATAAAATACTTTTTGGATGGGCTTTTCCGCAACAAAACAACTCCATTTTTCGACAGGGGAAAGATGTCGCTACCTGATATTGCTGATTTTATTGAAAATGAAGAGGCTCAATTCACCGCCTTTAAATTCATAGAGGAAGCGCGGCATATTTGGGAAACTCAGTTTCCAGGAAAGAAAATGCCAATATCACAATTACCAGAACAGACCGAACCCAAGCCTGGCGACACTCAAGCGCCAGTATCGAAAGATATTTCCGCGACAACCACGATTTCTACTGTTTCCACATTGGAACCGGGTCATGTTCTAGCCACAACAATACCGTCCGCCAAAGCGTCTGACCAACCTCCACCGAGATTTCACCTCCCAAATTGTACGGTAGGCAAACGCTATAACGAGAAAATCGAAGGGACGGCTACAAACGGGAAGCCCGTCCGGGTCGTGGATATCATTATTGACGCTGCGCTTGGCTTGAAGTTTGAGAAAGAAACGCAGATCGTATCGGGAGAACCCACAATTGCCGGAGAGTTTTCACTGACTTTGCGCTGGACTTATCAGGGCGCCAATGAGGAAATTGGCGGCATCTGCCTCCTGATCTCCAACCCCGATCCGCGTTCTTTATGGAAAGTCGTGGAACCGGAACAGGAACTTCCTTATCACAAATTTCATCACGACAAAAAAATGATTCGGAGTCACGGATTCACCATCGCGGCGGCCAGTCGGCGTGGTCGCTCGCATGAGCACAGCGGCAGCTTCCGGGATGACGATTTTTTTATTGAGGACAATTCGGAAAACGGCTGGAGCGTACTTCTCGTCGCGGACGGAGCGGGAAGCGCCAAGAGTTCGCGGCAAGGATCGCTGCTTGCCGTTCGTACTGCTGGAGCGCATATGGTTTCCCATCTGGATGGAGAATTTGGAAACAATATTGCGTCCCTGCTGAATTCATGGGAGAGCGCCCAGAAAGAAATTGGCGAAAAGTTTCATTATTTCTTCCATGAAACCGCCTCATTGGCGGTGAAATCCATTGAACAGGAAGCAGAATCCAAAAACGCGCCACCGAAGGATTACGCGACCACCCTGCTGGCGGCAGCCGTTCGACGGGAAGGCGCGCAAACCTTTCTTGCCACGTTTTGGATGGGCGACGGCGCGATTGCCGCCTATGGCCCACGTGGCAAGGTCAGGCTCATGGGTACGCCGGATGGCGGTGAATTTGCGGGGCAAACACGCTTTCTGGACAGAAACGCGCTGTCTGACCAAGACTTCAAAAAACGGGTGCGTATCGGCAAGTTGCCGGACATTTCCGCCATACTTTTGATGACGGACGGTGTTTCCGACCCGTATTTCGAGACCGACAACGGCCTGGCCGACCCCGCAAAATGGGATGCCTTGTGGGATGAAATCTATCCTTTGCTGAACGACGCCGCGCCAGACGCCAGGTTGCTTGAATGGCTGCATTTTTTCAAACCGGGACATCATGATGACAGGACAATCGCTTTGCTCTGGTGAGCACAACACCTCGTCAGGCGTATCCAAAAACAAAATCAGGAGCAAGGCATGAGCAAGGTTGTCAACTGCAAAACGCTCGATGGGCAGGACGTGGCGTTCGTGGATGAAATCATCGGTTCCGGCGCGATGAAGGACGTTTATTTCTCGCCTGACAAATCATATGTCGTCGGTTTCTACAAGAGTAAACAGGATTTCCAGGCCAAGGAACGACTCCAGATGATTACCGGAAAATATCGGGAAAGCATATTCAATCAGATTGGCGGAGAATACTGGAAAAACCTGTTCTGCTGGCCGACCGCAATGCTCGAATACCAAGGCAAACTCGGCTTGGTCGCGCCCACCTACGCCAGGCATTTCTTTTTCGAATATGGCTCGAAAAACAGCGACATGCTGCAAATCAAGGGTAAGGAAAAGGAAGGCAAATGGTTTGCCGCCGCCAATCTGCGCAATCGTTTCGTTGATGTGCGTGAACTCGGCAACTGGCTGAATCACCTCAAGGTCTGCCTTTTACTGGCGCGCGCGGTGCGCCGGATGCATTTTGCCGGCCTTGCGCATTCGGACTTGAGTTACAAGAATGTGTTGGTCGACCCTTCGCAGGGCATGGCTTGTGTCATCGATGTAGATGGTCTGGTTGTTCCCGGAAAATATCCGCCGGATGTCGTTGGCACCCCGGATTTCATTGCGCCCGAAGTCGTGCAAACCAGCCATCTCGCCAAGGATGACCCAAAACGTTGTCTGCCAAAGCGGGAAACCGATCTGCACGCGCTTGCCGTGCTCATCTACATGTACCTGCTCTATCGCCATCCGCTGCGCGGCGGTAAAGTGCATGACGTGAACGACGAACAACGCGACGAATTGCTGACCATGGGCGAGAAGGCGCTGTTCGTCGAACATCCGACGGACAAATCCAATCGCATCAAGGTCAAGAACGCCAAGCCGACTGAATTGCCATGGGCGGATACCGACAAGATTCCCTATACCATCACCGGCCCGTATCTGAAGGAATTGTTCGTGCAAGCCTTCGTGGCGGGCCTGCACAACCCCGCCCTGCGCCCCTCCGCCAACGACTGGGAAACCGCGCTGGTAAAAACGGTTGATTTGATCCAGCCCTGCCTGAACCCGGCTTGCGAACAAAAGTGGTACGTTTTCGACAATTCCACCAAACCCAAATGCCCGTTTTGCGGCACGCCGTTCGTGGGCAAGTTGCCCGTATTGAATCTTTATTCCTCGCGCCAGAAAGGCAAATTTCGCCCCGATAACCATCGGTTGATGGTCTATACGAACCAATCCTTGTTTACCTGGCACGCCAACACGCTGGTCGTTCCCAATGAAAAAATCACCGATAAACAGAAAAAACGCATCGGCTATTTTGTCTTCCACAACAACCAATGGTGGCTGGTCAATGAGCGCATGTCGGATTTACAGGATGTCACGAACGAACCTAAGATTCCTGTTCCAATCGGCGGCAAACTGGAATTGAAAGATGGCCAGAAAATCCTGTTTGAAAAAGGCGATGGCGGGCGCTTGGCTGTGGTGCAAATGGTAGAGGCGTAATGCCTGTGTTGCGTATTTCCTTGTGGCAGTGTCCGCAAACGGACGGCATGGATCATTCCTTTCCCGGCTTCGAATCGTCACATCTGCGTCAGGCGTGCCAGCATCTGGTCCGAAGTGGTGACGACCTTGGAATTGAGCTCGTAGGCGCGTTGCGCTTCGATCATGGTGACGAGTTCCTCGGCGACGTCGACGTTCGAGGTTTCCACGAACTTGTGTTCCAGTGATCCCGCGCCGTTCTGGCCGGGGGTATTGGGCGTGGCGGCGCCGCTGGAACCGGTTTCCAGGAACAGGTTGCTGCCGATGGACATGAGGCCGCCGGGGTTGATGAAGGTCGCAAGCTGAATCGTGCCGATCTGGGTCGGCTGTGGATTGCCCTGCTCGGTGATCGTCACTACGCCGTCTTGTCCAATGGTGATCGCGACGGCGTTTTCCGGGATGTTGATGTTGGGCTGCAGCGGATAGCCATCGGGTGTCACGATGTTGCCCTGGTTGTCTTTCTGGAAGGAGCCGTTGCGGGTGTAGGCGGTGGTGCCGTCCGGCAGCAGGATCTGGAAGAAGCCATGGCCGCTGATGGCGACATCCAGCGCGTTTTCCGTGAGTTGCAGGTTGCCTTGGGTGAAGATGCGCGCCGTGGAGACCGGCTGCACCCCCACGCCCAGTTGCAAACCGTTGGAATACTGGGTCTGTTGCGAGGTTTGCGCGCCGGGCTGGCGGATGATCTGGTAGAGCAGATCCTCGAACACGGCGCGCGACTTCTTGAAGCCGTTGGTGGAGACGTTCGCCAGATTGTTGGCGATGACGTCGATGTTGGTCTGCTGCGCGTCCAGCCCGGTACGGGCAATCCAGAGCGAACGAATCATGGCGCGTTTCCTTTCGTTTGACCGGTGATCTAGCTCAGGCTCAGGAGCCGGTCGGCCTGGCGGGCGTTCTGGTCGGCGGTTTGCAGGAGCTTGATCTGCATCTCGAACTGCCGGGAAAGACTGATGAGGCTTACCATCGCCTCGGCGGGGTTGACGTTGCTGCCTTCCAGGCTGCCGGAAACCACCTGTACGGTTTCATCCAGCGGGGCAATGCCGTTGTCTTTCAGGCGAAAGAGGCCGTCGCCGCTTCTTTCGAGATCCGTTTCCGGCGGATTCACGAGCTTGAGGCGGCCCACGACGTTTACCACGTTCGGTTCGCCGAACGTGGGGATCAGGGAAACCGTGCCGTCCGGGCCAATGGTGACATGGTTGTCGGGCGGAATGGCGATGGGGCCGCCGTCGCCCATGACGATGAAACCGCTCTTGGTTTGCAGGATGCCGTTTGCGTTGATTTCCAGCGCGCCGGCGCGGGTATAGGCCTCGCCGTCGCCATCCGGGGATTCCACGGCGATCCAGCCCGGACCATCCACCGCGACATCAAGCGGATTGTCGGTGCGGAGGATCGGACCTTCGTCGAAGATGTCCTGGATGGATTCGTCCACCACGAAGGCGCGGGTACGCATGGCTTCGGTCAGCACCGGCACCGCCTGGAAGCGGTGCATCTGGGCCTTGAATCCCAGGGTGCTGGCATTGGCGAGGTTGTTGGCGACGCCGGCCTGCTGCATGAACGCATGCTTGGCCCCGGTCATGGCGGTGTAGATCAGGCGGTCCATGGAATTTACCGCAGGTTCACCAGGGTCTGCAGGATCTGGTCCTGCGTGCGAATGGTCTGGGCGTTGGCCTGGTAGTTGCGCTGGAAGACGATCATGTCCACCAGTTCCTTGGTGAGGTCGGTATTGGAATCCTCCACCTTGCCGCCTTCGAGCAGGCCGCGCGTTCCCGCGCCCGGCTCGCCGATGGTGGGCTGGCCAGAGGCGTAGGATTCAAGCCACATGTTGTTGCCGATGCTTTGCAACCCCTCTGGATTCTTGAATTCCACCAGCGCCACCTGCCCCATGATCTTGGTCTTGCCATTGCTGTAGCCGCCGGTGATGTGGCCGGATTCGGAAACCGTGAGACTCGTGAGGGTGCCGGGCGCGTAACCATCCTGCACGATGCTGTTGACGTCGTGCTTCATGCCGAACATCGTGCTGTCCCGCAGATTCATGTTGAAGGCGCTGCCCGCGGTCTGCCGGAACCAGTTGTATCCGCCGAGATCCGAAGTCAGATCGACTGTCGTGCCATCCAGTTGCAGGACGGAACTCAGATCCAGCGGCACACGACCGGTATTGGGCGAACTGTTGGCAAGGTCGATCGTGCCATCCGCGTTGAAGGCCAGCGTTGCCGTCGGCGTCGTCGAGGAAGACGAAACAAGGTATTTGTTGTCAACGACCGTAAACACATCCCAGGTTCGCGCATCAACGCCATCATCCCCCCGGCGCACATAGTAATTGGTCAGGATGTGGGTCGCGCCGCTTTGGTCGTAAATCGTCGCGGGCGCTGAAAAGCTGTACATGCTGGGGTCAAAGGGCGGCGAGGAGGTATTCGACCAGTTGAAGGGAATCAATCGTTCCCAGGCCAGATCGGGCGGGGCAATCGTGAATACATCCCCATCCTTCAGCGGATTCGAGGCATCGGCGGAAATGACGAAAGAAACACCGTCAATCGTGATGGTATCCCCGCTGGTATAGGTGATGGGCATCGGCGTGGGCGTGCCATTGACTTCCACCGTGGTGAATGGGCGGTTCCCGGAAAACTGTCCGGCGTTATATGTCAGGATGATTGGTTCCGTGTTGGGGTTGCTCCGGCTTGTGATGTTCAGGTGCGCGTCACTCGTGGTGACATTCACCGTGGCGCCATTTGCGAGCGTGCCGGAAATCGTGATGAGCGCTCCATTCCAGTTCAGCGTCACGGAACTGCTCGCGGACGCGCCGTCGTATTCGATGGCTCCGTTCGGCCCGCCCAGCAGCTTGCCTCCGGTGCCGGGCGGCGTGTTTTCCTGATAGGTCAACGTGCCGTTGATTGGCGTCTGGGCCGTGCCCGCGACCGTGACGCCCGGAGCGCCGGGCGTTGTTTCCACCTGGAGCGCCATGATGGGCGTGCCATTGACGGTGGTTGACTTCTTGTCCCGCCCGTCCAGATTGACCCCGATCGTGAGTCCTCCCTGGTCCGGATAGACGGAGGAAGTCCAGCCTGTCTGTTGCGGCGGAATGCCGCCGGTGCCGATGGTCAGCGGCACGATGGAGGCGGGATTGACCGTGACGCCATCCTGCGAGGCGTAGCCTGTCAGGAAGGTGCCGTTGGAATTGACGATGTAGCCATCCTTGTTGACATGGAACTGGCCATTGCGGGTGTAGTAGGCGCTCTGGTCGTTGGGGCTTTTCTGCACCCGGAAAAACCCGTTGCCGTTGATGGCGATGTCCAGCGGATTGTTGGTGATGGAGATGTTGCCCTGCGTGAATTGCTGCTGCACCGCCATGAGATTGACGCCGATACCGACCTGCTTGTTCGTGGCGCCGTAAAGCGTGCCGGCATAGATGTCGGCGAAATGCGCCTGCGATGTCTTGTAGCCGACCGTGCTCGCGTTGGCGATGTTGTTGCTGACCACGTCCAGTGCCTTGGAATAGACGTTCAATCCGCTCAGACCCTGCTGGAATGCCATGATGTTTTTCCTTTCCTCAAAATACCTGCCGCACGTCGTTCAGCGCCAGATTGCCGATTCCCGTCACTTCGAGCATGAAACCGTTCTGTCCCCTGACCAACGCAGAAACCATGCCAGCCTGCAGGGGCGTGTTCAGGACCGCTCCGCCGTCCAGCGTGGCCGCGGCCGAAAAAGTGTAGAGACCCGCCGGCAGCTTTTCCCCGCTGGCATCCAGTCCGTCCCAGAAAAAGGCCAGCGAGCCGGCGTTCTGCGCGCCCAGGCTCTGCCGGGAGACTTCCGCGCCGGTTTCGTCCTTGATGATGATCTCCACCTTGTCGGCGGCTCCTTCCAGTTCCACCCCGAACAGCGCGCCCTCTTCCGTAAGCAGCATTTTCCCGCCCGGCGCGAGGACATTCTTGCCGATCAAATTTGCCGCCTGCAGGGAAAGCGCCTCGTTGTAGCTCGCAAGAAGCGCCTGCATGCTCGTGTTCAGGTTCTCCAACCCGGAGACCATGTTCATTTGCGCCAGTTGCCCGGTCATCTCGGTATTTTCGAGCGGATTCAAGGGGTCCTGGTTCTTGAGCTGCGCCATGAAAAGCGTCATGAAGCGGTCGCTCATTTCCTCGACCGCGGACTTTTTCTTCTGGCCGGCAACCTTCGCGCCGGTGTTGTTGATGTTGTCGATGACGTCAGTGTCGATAGCCATGATTGGTTTTTCCTGAACGCCTCCCGTTCGAGCGGGTTTTCGCGTGTTCCGACCGACAGGATGAACCGCGGCTTTTCTCCCGGCCCCTCGGGGTCGGCGAATCCCGGTTCGTCCTGTCCCTGTCATCGCAAGCGTTGCCCGCGCAACCTTTCAGCGATCCTCCTCTTGATTGAACATCAATCGGCGACGCGCTTGCCGGTCGGCCTCGCGCGCCCTCCTTCCCTGCTCTTCCCTACTGCCCGATCTGCAATGTGCGCAGCAGCATCTGCTTGGCGCTGTTCATGACTTCGACATTGGTCTGGTAGGAACGCGCCGCGGAAATCATGTTCACCATTTCTTCCACCGCGTCGACGTTGGACATGGTCACGTAGCCGTTTTCGTTGGCCAGGGGATTCGCCGGGTCGTACACGATGCGCGGCGGCGCGGCGGATTCCACGATCTGCGTCACCCGCACGCCCTGGGACGCCTCGCCGGCATTGCCCATCGGCGTCGCCTGGAAAACCACCTGTCTGGAACGATAGGGCCGGCCGTCGGAAGAGACGATGCTGTCTACATTGGCAAGATTGGAAGCCACGGTGTTGAGCCGCATGGCCTGCGCCGACATGGCGCTGCTGGAAACCTGAAAGACGTTGAAAAGACTCATGATTCGATCCTCAACCCTGGTTGCTGCTGATCGCGCTGCGCAGGCCCCGGATCTTGTCCGAAAGGAATTGCGAAACGATCTGGTATTGCAGGGCGTTGTCGGTAATCTCGGCGCGCTCCACATCCATATCCACCGTATTGCCATCGACCGCCGATTGCGTTTCCGTGCGATACAGGAGCGGCACATCCGCGATTCCACCCTGGTGGCCGTCCAAATGCCGCGCGTGGGTGCGGGAAAGCCGCACGGCGTCCGGGCCGGGGCTTTCGTGCCGGCCTGTCGCCACGGCAAAGGTTTCCCTGAAATCGAAATCCCGCGCCTTGTAGTGCGGCGTATCCGCGTTGGCGATGTTGGAGGCCAGCACCTGCTGCCGGTGGGCGCGCAGGCTCATCGCGTCGTTATAGACGCCGAGATAGGATTTGATGTCGCCGATCATGCCCTGCTCCTGAAACACTTGCCTTTCGAGAAGCATGGTTCATGCCATCATCGCAAACGAATGTCCCGCAATGATTTTCCGGCAGACGGTCGCCGGTGTTTCGGCAAAACTTGCCGATTCCGGAGACGTATCTTCCGCGCGGAACTCAGGATGGTTGATCCTGCACCCAGCGATGCACGCCGTATGCGCCCCTGCGGCGATCGGAAAAATAACGTTCCAGGCAATGCTGGACGCTCGTAAACGCCAGCGTCGACCAGGGAATGTCCGCTTCCCGGCAAAGCACGGTTTCCCGGCTTTCCACGCCGGGCGCGTGGCGCCCGTCGGTCAGGACACCGCGATAGAAAAGATGCACCTGGCTGATCCGGGGCAGGTCGACCAGGGCAAAGAGTTCCTCGATACGCACTCTGGCCGTGGCTTCTTCCCAGGTTTCCCGCGCCGCCGCCGCGTCCGTGCTTTCGTCATTTTCCATGAACCCGGCGGGCAACGTCCAGAACCCGGCGCGCGGTTCGATGGCCCGGCGACACAGGAGAATGCGTCCTTCCCATTCGGCAACCACACCCAGGACCATCCTGGGATTTTCATAATGGATATGTCCGCAGGTTCCGCAGACGGCGCGCGCGTGCTGGTCGCCGGACGGCACTCGCAGGACGACGGGACACCCGCATTGCGTGCAGAAACGAATCATGGCGCTTCCCGGAACAACAAGGGAATGACAGTGTAGCAGGGTCCCGCGGACGGCAACATTCTTCCCCGCGCGCGCCGCGCATTTCCCGATTCCTCCCGGAACGCGCGGCAGCCAGGGGAGAATATTGCCGTCCGCGGGACCCTGATAGAATGCCGGAACTTTCGGAGCACGCAGGACGCCATGAACATCATCATTCGGCAGGGACGTCTCATCGACCCCAGGCATCGGATCGATGCCTGTCTGGATCTGTTTCTGGCCGCCGGACGGGTGGCCGGAGTTGGAAAGGCGCCCGCGGGCTTCGTGGCGGACCGGGAAATCGACGCGCGGCAGTGGATTGTTTGCCCCGGTCTCATCGATCTTTCCGCGCGTCCTGTTCCCCTGGAGCGCGAGCTTCTGGCGGCAGTCGCGGGAGGCGTGACCACCGTGGTGTCGCCGCCGGATCTCGATCCTGTCCTGGACGAGCCGGAATTGGCCGAACGCCTGGTGCAGAAAGCCGCCGATCTGGGCCTGGCCCGTCTCCTGCCACTGGGAGCGCTCACCGCGCGCCTGGAGGGCGCGCGACTCGCCGAAATGGCGGGATTGCGGCAGGCTGGCTGCGTTGCCTTCTCCCAGGCCAAGCGCCCGGTCCAGGATACCCGCGCGCTCCTGAGCGCCTTCGAGTACGCGGCGACCTTCGGCCTGGCCGTCTGGCTGCAACCCCAGGATTACTACCTTGCCAGGAATGGCTTCGCGCACGATGGCGAAGTGAGCGCGCGCCTGGGCCTCGCCGGCATCCCCGTGAGCGCCGAAACCATCGCGATCGCCACGTACCTCACGCTTGCCGCCGATACCGGTGTGCGCCTGCACCTGCGCCGCCTGTCCTCGGCGCGCGGCATGGAAATGATTGCCAGGGCGCAAGCCGAAGGGGGAGCGGTAAGCTGTGACGTGGGCATCCATCATCTGCATCTTTCCGAACGCGACATTGGTTTTTTCAACACCAACGCCCGTTTCGACCCACCGCTCAGGAGCCTCGAAGACCGCCTGGGACTGTGTCGGGGCGTGGCGGCGGGCACGGCCGCCCTTTGCTCCGATCACACGCCGCTGGACCAGGACGACAAGACGCTGCCATTCGGCGAGGCCGCCCCCGGCGCGACCGGACTGGAACTGTTGCTGCCGCTCACCCTGAAATGGGCCAGAACGGAGAAATTGCCCCTTGTCGACGCGTTGCGCCCTGTGACCGACCTTCCCGCCACCATTCTTGGCCGCGCGGATTTGGGACACCTGGGCGTGGGCGCATGCGCCGACATCTGCCTCCTTGCCGCTGACGAGCGCTGGCGCGTCGGGGACACCAGCCTGAAAAGCATCGGCAAGCATACGCCATTCCACGGACAGGAACTTGCCGGACGCGTGTGCATGACCCTGGTGGAGGGGAAAGTGGTTTTCGTTTCCACGGATGAAAACGCCGTTTCCGGGAAATGAGCGCCGCGTCCACCAGATGACGCTTCCATTGGATCATTTCTGGTTCAGGGGGTTGGAAACGGTTTTCCTCAATGCGGGCGGCTGGCAATCCCGTCCGACATTTTTCGTCCGGAAAGAATTCCTTCCCCCACCGACCGTGTCCAGCCCGGCGAAGGAAGGCGCTCCGGAAGAGCGGTGTACAGGGCGGGAAAGGACACCGTTTCCCGGCGAGGCGCGCAGCAAGCTTTTCTCCTGGCGTCGTCCGTCCGACAGGAAACACCGGGAATTGTGGGAAAACCCCGAACGTCTGCTCAATACCAGCCTGCAATTCATACATCTCGCCTTCCTGAGCCTGTTACTGAAAAGATTGTGAACAGCCTCTCAGGCGTTCCATCTCAAGTAACGGCAACGACTGGGCACGTACCTGAATATCTTTGTGGTGGGTTTGGCACCTTCATTCCACCCTACCAAACAGCCCCAGACGATGGAACCCGAACCCATTTTGCCTGATTCCAACGGGTATTGCGGCGCGCCATTTTCTTGCAGTTTGCCGAACCCGGGAACCAGCAGAAGAACTAAGCCCAACTTGTCCAATTCCTTGTTCTTGCCGCCATAGACGATTAAGATTGTACCATTCTGGCCGTAAAAACCACCTGTCCCTCCTATACCGTTGATGTAAATTTTCTTCACGTTGGCTGTTGGTTTGAACTCATAGCCGGTATAGCTGCCCTTGGGGGCCTTGCCGGCGCCGGGATAGGGGGTGGTGGGCAGTGTGTTGTTGTTTGACCAGTGTTCGACAACCATGATCTTGGCGCCTTCCGCGAGACTCAAGCCTTCGGCGACATAGGCGCGGATGGTGTATTGCTGGTAGGCGGGAAGCGCGATGGCGGCAAGGATGCCGATGATGGCGACGACGATCATCAGTTCGATGAGCGTGAAGCCGCGCTGGAAGGTGTGTACAAG
>JAISME010000158.1 GCA_031276915.1 Zoogloeaceae bacterium | reverse complement strand
AAAAACTCTAAACAGCTCCTGAGAACACTTGAGTGTTTTTCCCTTTCCGCGAATGGCGTGAACGGAAGGAAACCCGTTGCGCGAGACTCGCACCATTCTGGTGCGGCCCGGAAAGGGGTGCTCGTCGTTGGTGCGTTTCCTTTCCCGCGTCTTCTCTTCCCCCTTGTGGCACAATACGCGCCTGTGAAAAACCGGCTTGGCACGTTTCCTGCTGACACCCGCTGTGGTTTTTTCCTTTTGCCGGTCCGTTCGGCCTTTCATTCTAGGAGATTTTGCAAAGATGGCTACCGTTCAAGACGTTCTGAAACAGATCAAGGACAATGACGTGAAATTCGTCGATTTCCGCTTTACCGACACGCGCGGCAAGGAGCAGCATGTCGGCGTTCCCGCCAGGTATGTGGATGAAAGCAAGTTCGAGAACGGGCATGCGTTTGACGGCTCTTCCATTGCCGGCTGGAAGGGCATCCAGGCTTCCGACATGCTCCTGATGCCGGATCCCGAAACGGCCTTCATCGATCCTTTCTTCGAGGAAGCCACACTGGTCATCACCTGCGATGTGGTCGATCCTTCCGATGGTCGCGGCTATGATCGTGATCCCCGCTCCATCGCCAAGCGCGCCGAAGCCTACCTGAAGTCTTCCGGCATCGGTGACGCCGCTTATTTCGGTCCCGAGCCCGAGTTTTTCATTTTCGATTCCGTCGAATGGAAGAACGACATGTCCGGCTCCTACGTGAAAGTCTATTCCGAGGAAGCCGCCTGGGCCTCCGGCGAGAAATTCGAAGGCGGCAACATCGGCCACCGTCCCGCCGTGAAAGGCGGCTATTTCCCTGTTCCTCCCGTCGATTCGCTGAACGATGTGCGCGCGGCCATCTGCCTGGCGCTGGAACAGTGCGGGGTCGAGGTGGAAGTGCATCACCATGAGGTCGCATCCGCCGGCCAGAACGAAATCGGCACACTCTTCAACACCCTGGTGCGCCGCGCCGACTGGACACAGGTGCTCAAGTATGTGGTGCACAACGTTTCCCACCAATGGGGCAAGACCGCGACCTTCATGCCCAAACCCATCGTCGGCGACAACGGTTCCGGCATGCATGTGCACCAGTCGGTCTGGAAGGATGGCAAGAACCTGTTCGACGGCAACGGTTACGCCGGGCTGTCGGAAACCGCGCTCTACTACATTGGCGGCGTCATCAAGCACGCGCGCGCGCTGAACGCCATCACCAATCCCGGCACCAACTCCTACAAGCGGCTGGTGCCCGGTTTCGAAGCGCCGGTGAAACTGGCCTATTCCGCGAAAAACCGTTCCGCTTCCATCCGCGTGCCGTTCGTGTCTTCCGGAAAGGCCCGCCGCATCGAGACCCGCTTCCCTGATCCGATCGCCAATCCCTACCTCGCCTTCTCGGCGCTCCTGATGGCGGGTCTCGATGGCATCCAGAACAAGATTCATCCCGGCGATCCCGCTGACAAGAATCTCTACGACCTGCCGCCAGAAGAAGACGCGAAGATTCCGACCGTCTGCTCCAGTCTCGACCAGGCGCTTGAGTATCTCGACAAGGATCGTGAATTCCTGACCCGTGGCGGCGTCTTCTCGAGCGACTGGATCGATGCCTACATCGCCCTGAAGATGGAGGAAGTCACCCGGTTCCGGATGACCACGCATCCGCTGGAATTCGAGATGTATTATTCCTGCTGACCCTCCCCGCGCAAGACGTGAAAACCCCGGCGACATCCGGGGTTTTTTGTTTCATCCGGCGCGGCTCGCTCCCGCGGGCGCAACGCCATGCGGAACAGGCAGGTGCGGAACCGTCGTGGGAATTGAGTCACGAGCCGGGGCCACGCGGGAATTCCACCGACCGCTTTCTGGAACGCGGCGCGTGAAGGACCATCGCGCCGGAAATTCCCTGCGCGCGCAGGGCACGGAGCGATCATCCATGCCGGGGTCTGGCAATAATGGCGGCGATTTTCCCTGCCATGCGCGCGTCAACCGCCATCCCCGTTGGCAACACGATATTTCTTTCGGCGACTTTCACTGTTTCCGGCAGTGTCGAGACGGCATGGGGGAAAAGCTCCCGGTAGGGACGCATGGCATGCACGCCTGGCCAAAAATATTTCCGCGCCAGCACATTGTTCCGGTGCAGGGCGGCGATGATCTCATCCCGGCTGGCCGGATTCCCTTCCTGAACCTCGAGAACAACGTACTGAAGATTGTTGCGCTCGCGTTCGTCATACGTCAGCAACCGGACGCCCGGTACGTCGGCGAGCGCTTCCGCGTAAGCCGCATGGTTGCGCCGGTTGGCGGCGAGGACGTTTTCCAGGTTGTCAAGGTTGGTGAGGCCGAAGGCTGCGCAGACTTCCGTCATCTTGCCGTTGATGCCCGAATGGATGACATTGTCGCTGCCACAAAAGCCGAAATTGCGCATCAGCCGCGCCTTCTCTGCCAGTTCATCGTCATGGGTGACGATCGCGCCGCCTTCCATGGTGTTGAAGGCCTTGGTGGCGTGGAAGCTGAATACCTCGCAGGCGCCGAAATTACCGATGCTGCGTCCCTTGCAGGTATTGCCGAAGGCATGGGCGGCGTCAAACATGAGTTTCAGGCCGTGCTCGTCCGCGATGGACTGCAAGGCATCCACCGGCGCGGGACGCCCCCAGAGATGGACACCGATGATCCCGGTGGTACGTGGCGTAACCATACGACACACCGCGTCCGGGGAAAGGTTGTGGGTTTCGGGGTCGATGTCGGCGAAGACAGGAATGATTCCCTGCCAATAGAGCGCGTGCACAGTGGCGACAAAGGTCCAGGACGGAACGATGACCTCGCCGGACAGCCCCAAGGCGCGAATGGCGATCGCCAACGCGATGGTGCCGTTGCATACCGCGACGCAGTGCCTTACCCCAAGGCTGGCCGCAATGCGCGCTTCCAGTTCACACACCATCTGGCCGTCATTGGTCAGCCAGCAACTGTCGAGAATTTGTTCGACGCGACGCAAAAACGCGGCCCGGTCACCAATATTGGGACGCCCGACATGCAGGGGGGACGCAAACGCGGGCAAAAAGGGCTGGGACACGGTTCAACAGTCTGGGACAAACTGGCGGCGCGCGGCGCGGGGAAGCGGGTTCGAGATAGCCATATACATACCGCGCCAGGAAGAAAAAAAGGATTATACAAGCCTGTTTCCGCTTTACAGGGAGTCCACCGCATTCCGGACAAGCGCGCGGACGCGCACGGGCGGTTGGAGGTGGGAATTGGCCCCTTGTTCTGTGACAATTTTTATCACTTGGCGCGCGCAATTTGTCACTTTGAAATGGCGTGGATGCGAGCGTGCGGGCGGGAATCGGGGGTGCGGGGGTTAGTGGGCACGGAAGTTGCTTATATCTTTCCGGTTTCTTTTCCTGACAAGTCGGACAAGCGATACATCATGTTCTCCACCCTGCCGTTTTCGGAAGCATCGACTGAAACATCCGCTGTGTTGTGCGCATGCAATATGTACGAATGGGATGCGGGAAAAAGTGTAAAAAGACTTGACAAACCGGAATATGCGAAAAT
>JAISME010000149.1 GCA_031276915.1 Zoogloeaceae bacterium | reverse complement strand
GCAATAACTTCGCCTTCGGCGGCATCAACACCGCCCTGATTTTCCGGCGCTTGCCGTAAGATTATTTTTTTGTTTGGAAGGAAAAGACCATGCAACGCTTTCTTGCCCCTGGCGCCATTTTTTTGGCCGCAATGCTTTCTTTCCATCCTTCCCGCCGCCCGCGCCGAAGACATCCTCACGGCCTACGCGCATGAACACGGCGCTACCGCGATTCAATGACGAAACCATCATCGCGCCAGGCGCGCCAAATGTGGCAATTCCCATGTTCCGAAAAATCCTGTCCTGGTTATTGCCTTTTCGGGACAGGCTGGATAAGTCATGTGACATTTTTACCCACTGCGTATAACTGGGAAAATCCTTTGTTTGCTCTCATCGCGCCGATGCTGGCGCGAGAAGCGGATTTACGCCGGAGGAGGCCAAGGCAGTGGAAGAGGAATTGCCGGCAAAGACCGGGCCGCTCCCGCGTTATTGGGAAGATGTGTCCTGTGCGGCGACGGGAGATGGTTTCTTTCTCGCCTGTTCCGCCAGTGCGACCCAGTGCATGCTGTCCGCGTGCCTGATCGTGAGCAGATTGCTGGTCTTCAGCATGTTCAGCAGGCTGGCGTGGCCGTGGTTCTTGGGCGAGAATCCGGGATCGATGCGTCTGAGATATTGTCCCAGCGCGCCAAGGCTGACCTCTCCTTCCGACGAGGGCTCGCTGACGAGTTGCGTTACGGCGTCCACAACGGAATGGGGACATTCCTTCGTGCTTGGTGTTTTCGATGCCCGGGATGAAGCCGTGGCGGATTTCCCGGTCGCCCTTGCCTTCGGTTCGGTTGTCGGTTGCGGTTTGGCGGTCGTTTGCGTCCTGGTTTCCGGTTTCCACTCGAAAAACTGGTCACACGCGTTGCGCAGGGGTTGGGGCGTCTTGGCTTCCCCGACAAGGCAAACCATTGCGCCGCGTTCGCGCAACTTGCGACAGAGATAAGTGAAGTCGGAATCACTTGTCACCAGGCAAAAGGTATCGGCCCGCTTGTCGAACAGGGTTTCTTGCGCGTCGAGCGCCATGGCGATGTCGGAAGTGTTCTTGCCGGAGGCGTATTGATATTGCAGGCGCGGCGTGAAAGCCTGGCGCACCATCGCTTCCTGCCATTTGTTGGACAGTGTGTTCAGGTTGCCGTAGCCGCGCCGTATCACAATGCGTCCGGATTGCGCGGCAATCCGCAGGGCATATTCCAGGATTTCCGGCGACACGTTGTCGCAATCGATCAGGACCGCCGTGCGCGGTTCGGTATTGTCGGTGTCTTTCATGGCTTTCCTGTGGTGTGGCGTGGTGAAAATCCCGCCAGCAATTCCAGTGAATGTGCCAGGCGGATTTTACGGCATGGCGTGGCTTGCGAAAAACAGGGACGCGAGACCCGCGCGACATTGTGGATCGTGGACGCGCGGGACGTGAAGAACGCGGATGCCGTGAAAGGGAAGGATTATCGCGCGCGGGAATGGATCGGGCATCCAGCGCCACATTGCGACAAATGTCCGGAAGGCGCCACGCGCCGTTGCGGTCACGATGAAGATACCGACCGCGAAGTTGCCCCGCTGGCGTTGCAGGGCAACCTGGGCCGCGCGGGATTCATGCGATAGCCCAGAATTCCTGCCGGGATGCGGGGAAATGCAAGGGTCAGGGTTTCATGCCATAACGACAACGGGAGGGTACGAATTTGCCATATTCCTTCAGGGAAAACGTATCGCCCAAGGTACATCCCCAGATGGCGTTGGAAGCATTATGATTGCCAACCGGATTACCATTGGCATCAAACTGCATAAGCACTTTTGGCATTCCACTAGCTTGGATGGGGCCAAAGCCAGGTACCAGCTTCAGCATGAATGGCTTTCGCATCTTGCCATTGCCCATGAATATCATGACCATAGCGTCACCATCGCCGACGCCAGGGACATACGCCACCATGTTCGGAGCATTGATTATTATTTTTTCCACCGCGCCGGTGGACTTGAATTCAAAATCCGGATAGCTGCCTTTTGGCGGTTTTCCGGTGCCGGGGTACGCAACCGTGATGTTTGCCGCGTTGCCGCTGGCGATTGTCTCCGTAACGACCATCTTGGCCTTTCCCGCGAGGTTGAGTCCTTCAGCCACATAGGCGCGAATGGTGTATACCTGATAAGCGGGCAGCGCGATGGCGGCAAGGATGCCGATGATGGCGACGACGATCATCAATTCGATGAGCGTGAAGCCACGTTGAAAGGTGTGTACAAGATGTTTCATGATGATGCTCCTTTGGAAAGAAAAAGAAGGAAGAACAAAAAAGCCGCGAACGCATGCCAGGACACGCGCCCGCGACCGGGGTAGTGAAACGAGGAAAAGCGAAGAACCCGGAAAACCCGGAAGGAAAAGATGAGGTCCTGCGGACGGCAACCCTGCGGACGGTGATTTGTCATTCGCGGATTTGCGCTTTCCCGTGGGGGGAAACGGCAAAGTGGGGAAGCATCCTGCTCCCCCGTGTCTGAACGGGAACAGGATGCTCCCGCTAACTGTCCAGCGAGTCTGCGGGCGGCGATTTCCCTGCGGGCGGCGATTT
>JAISME010000028.1 GCA_031276915.1 Zoogloeaceae bacterium | reverse complement strand
TCGTCCACGCGCTTTCCCGAGAGCGCGCGCTGGATGTTCCGGTCCATGCGCCGCTGCGCGAACTCCTGCGTCTCGAAAGCGAGGTCGTCCATTGCCATGTCGATCCGGCGGCGGTTGTCGCCCAGGATCAGTGCTTGCAGCCTGGCGATGGCGGTTTCGATGCGGGCGATCTCCCCGGCGTTCAGGAGATGCGCGTCTTCCTTCAGGGCGGCTTCGGTTGCCTCGATGAGGCGTTGTCCCTCCACCTGCGCTTCCTTCAACGCGCGGCGTTGGGCGTCGTCCCTGGCGTGGGCAAGGGAATCCTTCAGCATGGTGGCGATTTCGTCGTCGGAAAGTCCATAGGAAGGTTTTACCGTGATGCCCGCTTCCGTACCCGCCGTCTGTTCGCGGGCGGCAACGGAGAGCAGGCCATCGGCGTCAATCTGGAACGTGACCCGGATTCTGGCGGCGCCGGCGACCATTGGCGGAATGCCCCTGAGTTCGAAGCGCGCGAGACTGCGGCAATCGGAAACCATTTCCCGTTCGCCCTGCACCACATGAATCGCCATTGCCGTCTGGCCGTCCTTGAAGGTGGTGAAATCCTGCGCGCGGGCGGTGGGGATGGTGGCGTTGCGCGGAATGATCTTTTCCGTAAGCCCGCCCATGGTCTCCAGACCCAGTGAGAGCGGGATCACATCGAGCAGGAGCCAGTCGTCGCCGATCCGGTTGCCGGCCAGGAGATTGGCCTGGGTCGCCGCGCCCAGGGCCACCACCTTGTCCGGATCGAGATTGTTGAGCGGCGCGCGTCCGAAGTGGCTGGCTACCGCCCGCTGCACCTGCGGCATGCGGGTGGAGCCGCCGACCATGACAACGCCCTTGACATCCCCGGGCTGCAGTCCGGCGTCGCGCAGCGCCTTCCTGACCGCGCGCATGGTCTTGGCGACGAGGTTTTCCGTGATGTCGGCGAAGGTCCTGATGTCCAGCGTCAAGTCCACCATCGCGCCGCCCGCGAGCCTCGCGGTGAGGGGCGCCTTGTCGTGATGGCTCAGGTATTCCTTGGCTTCCCGCGCCCGTGTCATGAGGAGACGGGCGTCCCCGGGCGCGAGCGGCGGCAGTTTGGCCGCTTCCAGCGCCCAGCAGAAGATGCGCTGGTCGAAATCATCGCCGCCCAGCGCGGAATCGCCGCCGGTGGCGAGCACTTCGAAAACGCCCCTGGAAAGCTTCAGGATGGAAATATCAAAGGTGCCGCCACCCAGGTCATAGACGGCGTAAATGCCCTCGGCGGCGTTTTCCAGTCCGTAGGCGATGGCGGCAGCCGTGGGTTCATTGAGAAGCCGGAGCACGTTGAGACCCGCGAGCATGGCGGCGTCCTTGGTCGCCTGCCGCTGGGCGTCGTCGAAATAGGCGGGCACGGTAATCACCGCGCCGGTGAGCGCGTCCCCCAGATGCGCCTCGGCGCGGGTTTTCGCGGCTTTCAGGATTTCGGCAGAGATTTCCACCGGGCTTTTGACGCCCGCGCGGGTTTTCAGCCGCACCATGCCCGGCGCTTCAATGAAGTCGTAGGGAAGCGTTTCCACGTGCGCAATGTCTTTCACGCCCCGGCCCATGAAGCGTTTCACGGAAACAACGGTGTTTTTCGGATCCCTGGCCTGCCAGTCCCCGGCTTCGTATCCCACTTGGATCTGGCCATCCGGCGGATAGCGCACGATGGACGGGAGCAGCGGCCTGCCTTCCGCGTCGTTCAACACCACGGCCATGCCGCTTTTCACAGTGGCGACGAGGGAGTTCGTCGTGCCAAGATCAATGCCCACCGCCAATCGGCGCGCGTGGGGCAGGGTGGATTCACCGGGTTCCGAAATCTGGAAGAGGGCCATGTCGTTTCTCTGTCGTGCCTGGAAGGAAAGATGCGCCGGACGGGGCAATCCATTCTTCCTGTTCGTGTTATGGGTCTATCCCGTCTTCCAGCGCATCCAGGGCGTCGTCAATTTCCCCGGCAAGTTTTTCCAGAAACATCAGGCGACGGACGGCTTCGGCGGCAGCCGGGAAATCAGGTCCGGCGTCGAAGCGCGCCGAGAGGGTGTCGTAATGGTTTTCCAGATCGCCGCGCAGACGCGCGCGCAGGTGTGCCAGCGCCTGCTGGTCGCCATTCGCGCGGGCCGTCATGACCATTTCCCGCCATTCCATCTGCTCCATCAGGAAGGCGGGGTCCATTGCGGTATTCGTTTCCACGCCAGTGTCGTATCCGGCCAGTTGCAGCAGATATTGCGCCCGCGCGAGCGGCGTTTTCAGTGTCCGGTACGCTTCATTGGCGCGCGCCGCCCATTGCATGGAAAGCCGTCGTTCCTGTTCGCGCGCCGCCGCGAAACGATCGGGATGCACCGCGCGTTGCACTTCCCGGTAGCGCGCGTCCAGTTCCGCGAGGTCTGTGCGGAATCTTTTGGGCAAATGGAAAAACGTGAAGAAATCAGCGGTCAGATCCATGTCGGGAAAAGGCGTCATGCCAGGTTTTCCCGCCGCATCTGCGGGAACAGGATCACGTCCCGGATCGCCGGGCTGTCGGTCAGGAGCATGACCAGCCGGTCGATGCCGATACCGCAGCCGCCGGTGGGAGGAAGCCCGTATTCCAGGGCGCGAATGTAGTCGGCGTCGTAGTACATGGCTTCCTCATCGCCGGCGTCCTTGGCCCTGGCCTGCGCCCGGAAGCGTTCGGCCTGGTCTTCGGGGTCGTTCAGTTCGGAAAAGCCATTGGCGATCTCGCGGCCCGCGATGAAAAGTTCGAAACGCTCGGCAATGTCCGGATCGGCGTCGGAGGCGCGCGCCAGGGGTGAGACCTCCACCGGGTAGTCGACGATGAATGTTGGTTCCCAAAGCAGGCTTTCGGTCGAGGCTTCGAAAAGTTGCAGTTGCAGGGAACCCGTGCCGCCGGGTTTGACGGTTTCCCCGAGCGCGTGGATTTTCGCTTTCAGCCAGGCGGGGTCCGCGAGTTCGGCGGCGGTGAATTCCGGATGGTGTTTCCGGATGGCCTCCACGATGGAAAAGCGCGCGAAGGGTTTCGAAAGATCCAGTTCCCGGTCCTGGTAGCGGAAAATCTCGGTGGCGAGCGCCTCGCGGGCGGCGTGGCGCAGCAGACCCTCGGTGAAATCCATCAGGGTTTTGTAATCGGCATAGGCTTCGTAGAACTCCAGCATGGTGAATTCCGGGTTGTGCCGGGGTGACAGTCCCTCGTTCCGGAAGTTGCGGTTGAGCTCGAACACCTTTTCAAAGCCGCCCACCACAAGCCGTTTCAGGTAGAGTTCCGGCGCGATGCGCAGGAACATCCGCATGTCCAGCGCGTTGTGGTGCGTGGCGAAGGGCTTCGCGGCTGCTCCGCCGGGAATCGGATGCAGCATGGGCGTTTCCACTTCCATGAAACCACGCTCGCACATGTAACGCCGGATTTCCTGGAGGATGCGGCTGCGCGCCGTGAAAACGAAGCGGCTTTCTTCGTTGACAATGAGATCGACATAGCGCTGGCGGTATTTCTGTTCCATGTCGGTAAGACCGTGGAACTTGTCCGGCAGGGGTCTGATCGATTTGGCGAGAAGCCTGAGCATATGCGTTTTCACAGAAAGCTCGCCGGTGCGGGTCTTCATCAGCGCTCCCTCCGCGCCAACAATATCGCCAATGTCCCAGTGCTTGAAAGCCTCATAGACGGTTTCGCCGACACCATCCCGGTTGATGTAGAGCTGGAGTCGGCCCGACAAATCCTGGATCGTGACGAAGGAAGCTTTTCCCATCACGCGCTTCAAGAGAATGCGCCCGGCCACGCGCGCCTTGACCGGCATGGCTTCCAGGGTTTCCGCATCCTTGTCGCCATAATGCGCGTGCAGCTTGCCCGCAGTGTTTTCCCGCTGGAAACCATTCGGATACGCCCCGTTTTCCCGCCGCCAGGCGGCAAGTTTTTGCCGCCGCTCGGCCATGATGTGGTTCTCGTTTTGCGTTTCCGGGATATGTGGTTGCGAAGTGTCGGGCATGTCAGAATCCGGGGAAGTGGAAACCCAAAATTCTCCCGGTTTTCCCCAGGTGAAACAAGGGGCCTCGCGGATGACGGTTTCCCGCGAACAAGCGAAAGGCGCATGACCCGTGAAACAGCGTGCCCCGAAAAAGACGAAGTCATCCATTGACCGGGAACCGATTGAGCGGTATACGCTTGCTCCGTCATGGAAAACATCTGGCGCACGAACTGGATGCGCGATTCGATGGCATTTCCGGATGCGGGCACGATCCGGATTGCTTCGTGAAACGGCGAGATTGGCAGGGGATCAGCGACAGGCGCCCGCGCCTGTCGCTCTCCACGCGCCGGAAAGATGTTTCGACCGTGGCGACCGACCCTGCGGAGGACGGGGCTTCAAACCGGAATTGGTTTTACGATGAAGAATGACACACTCGCTTTCGAGGAAAAAATCTGTTCGCCCGCGGATTTGGTTCACCGCGTGGCCACGCTGCCCGCGCCCAGGGTGTTCACCAATGGCTGCTTCGACCTGCTGCACCGAGGCCACGCGACCTGCCTCGCCCAGGCGCGCGCCATGGGCGCTTCCCTCATCGTGGCCCTGAATTCCGACGCTTCCGTCAAACGCCTGGGCAAGGGGGAGGACCGCCCGATCAACCACCTGGAAGACCGCCTGGCCGTGGTCGCCGCGCTGGAAAGTGTCAGTCTCGTGACCTGGTTCGGGGAGGACACTCCGCTTGCCGCCATTCTCGCCTGCCATCCGGATATCCTCGTCAAGGGGGGAGACTGGCAACCGGAATGCATCGTGGGTGCGACCGAGGTGCGCAACTGGGGTGGGCGGGTGTATGCGATCCCCTTCCTCCATGCGCAATCCACAAGCGCGCTGCTGCGAAAAATCAGGGGTATGGGAACATAGGTCCCGCCATGCGGGCCACTGCCAGAAAGCGGGCAAGAAAATGGCAGGATCCTTGGAAACATAGTGCCTCAAGTTAATGATCATCTACGCCACGGCCCTGCCACGGAATTCATCATCCGCTTCGTTGTCCTGATTGTCAACTTTTGTCGCAATCTCGTCATGAAAAGCGGGCTTTTGATGCGGATGAAATAATTTCAGACATAGGACGAGAGCGTTTCCACGTCGCCCGTCCAGGCATAGGCCGCAAGCAGGGGCTCATTCGTCGTCCGCATGGCGTGGACGACATGCGCGGGATGCACGATCAAGGCGCCGGGAGGATGTTGCCGCGTTACTCCGGTGGCGGTCCAGGATGCCGTGCCGGAAACGACGAGATAGGTTTCCACCGCCGGGTGCGTATGCAGCGGATACAACAGATCCGGACCCATCGCGGTCAAACCCAGGCAAACCGTGTTGCTTTTGAACGGCGCAATCGGGCCGACCAGCTCCGCCCAGGCCATGCGCGTGCCGATGTCCGGCGCATCCAGGCGGGGCGTGTAGCTGTAGCGCCAGGGCAACGCGTCAAGATAAGGCTGGAATGCCTGGAAAATCGCCCGCGTTGCCGATGTCGCGCGCCTTTCCTCCAACTGCCGCAATTGCTGGATGACCGGATGACCGCTGGCGCTGAGATGTTCGGAATCAACGCGGGAAAAATCGACGGTTTCCAGCAAGGCCAGCACGTTTGCGAGTTCCGCCGTAACCTCCGGCGTCTCACGCCCGGTGGCGAGGCGCCGGGCGAAGTGGTCCCGGATGGTGTGAATTGCCGTCAACGCGGCGGCGGGGGAGAGCGTCGCCATGTGAACGCCTGAATCGTCATGACCGGAAACGGCGTATTATGCACGGTTTCCGCGAAAAGAAAATTGCTGTTTACAGGACACATGGAACGTTTTTTCGCCACTTGCCCGCGCGGGCTGGAAACGTTACTGGCTGAAGAACTGGCCGCGGTCGGCGCGCATGGTCCGCGTCCCGTTCCCGGCGGTGTCGCCTTCTCCGGAGATTGGAGCGCCTGTTACCGGGCCAATCTGGAGTCCCGCATCGCGACCCGTATCCTCTGGCAATTGGCGCATGCTCCCTACGCGCGGGAGGAAGACCTCTACCGGCTGGCCCTGGCGCAGGACTGGCCCGGTCATTTCGATCTTTCCTGTACTTTCCGGGTCCAGATTACGGCGATCCGCTCGCCCCTGAAAAGTCTCGATTTCGCTACCCTGAAGATCAAGGATGCCATCTGCGACCGTTTCCGCGCTGACCTGGGCGCGCGGCCCAATGTTGAAACGCGCGCGCCGGACATTCGCATCCAGGCATTTCTGACGGCGCGCGCCGCAACACTCTATCTGGACACTTCCGGCGCGCCCCTGTGGCAACGCGGCCTGCGGCATGCCAACGTAGACGCTCCCCTGAAGGAAAATTTGGCGGCAGGCATCCTGAAATGCGTTGGCTGGCAACCGGGCATGCCCCTGCTCGACCCTATGTGCGGTGGTGGCACCTTCGCCCTGGAGGCTGCCTGCATGGCCCTGGATCGCGCGCCGGGGCTGGAGCGGGCGCGGTTCGGTTTTGAATGCCTGAAGTCCTTCCAGTCCAAAACATGGAATGCCGTCCGCGCCACCGCCTTGGCGCGGGTGCGGGAAAATATGGCATTTCTTTCCATCTGGGCTAGCGACGCCGACGCGCGGGCAGTACAGGCAACCCGCCACAATCTGCGCATGGCTGGTCTCGAAGGCGCGGTCGACGTCGCCCGCCGCGATTTCCGGGAATGCGTCGCGCCCGCGGCACATGGCATTCTGGTCGTCAATCCGCCTTACGGCGCGCGCATCGGCAGCGACGAACAACTGGCCGCGCTTTATCCGCGCATGGGTCAAACGCTGAAACACTGTTTTGCAGGCTGGACAGCCTGCGTGCTGACGGCGGATGTCCGCTTCCCCGGATTGCTGCGCCTCGCGCCCAAACGCAAGACACCCTTGTTCAATGGTCCCCTGGAATGCCGTCTGTATGAAATTCCCATCGTCGCGGGAAGCGCCAGACGGCAGAAAACAGCGCAGCAATAGGCGCGCCCTTTTGCCGCGCCTTCGCCCTGCCGTACCGGTTATTCTTTCAAACCCAGTGACGACAGGCTCAATACCTGTGACGCAGTATGCGGCAACGCCTTCGACTGGGATTGCACCGGCGTTTCTTCCGTGATGGTCAGATGGCCAAGCTTGGCTGTCAGATCGTGGTCGAAGGAATATTTGCTCTGCAGCTTGATCTGTAACCGCAGGTCATTGGGCGAATCCGCGTTGCGCAACGCATCCTCGTAGGTAATCATGTCGCCCTCGAAGAGATCGAACAGCGCCTGGTCGAAAGTCTGCATGCCCAGTTCGCGGGATTTCTTCATGATTTCCTTGATTTCGTAAATCTCGTTTCGGAAAATCAGATCGGCAATCAACGGTGAATTGAGCAGCACCTCAACGGCGGCGATACGTCCCGCTCTGTTCTTGCGGGAAATCAACCGTTGGGAGATGAAACCACGCAGGTTGAGGGAAAGGTCCATCAGCAATTGCTCGCGCCGCTCTTCCGGGAAAAAGTTCACGATCCGGTCGATTGCCTGGTTGGCGTTGTTGGCGTGCAGGGTCGCCAGGCACAGGTGGCCGGTTTCCGCGAAGGTGATGGCATACTCCATCGTCTTGCGATCCCGGATTTCGCCAATCAGGATCACGTCCGGCGCCTGGCGCAGGCTGTTCTTCAGGGCGATTTCCCAGTCTTCCGTGTCAGTGCCGATCTCCCGCTGTGTCACGATGCAGTTCTTGTGCGCATGCACATATTCGATCGGGGACTCGAGCGCGATGATGTGGTCGCGGCTGTTTTCGTTGCGATAATTGATGAGTGCCGCCAGCGAGGTTGTCTTGCCGGTGCTGGTGCCGCCCACGAACACCACGAGGCCGCGCTTGGTCATGGCGATTTCCTTCAGCACGGGCGGCAACTGCAAATCGTCCAGGGTCGGAATGTGTGTGTTGATGACGCGGATCACCATTCCCGTACACCCCTGCTGGATGAAGGCGCTGACCCGGAAACGTCCGATTCCTTTCGGGGAAATGGCGAAATTGCATTCCTTTGAGGATTCGAATTCCGTGGCCTGGCGATCGTTCATGATGGCTTGCGCCACGCTGGCCGTATGCTGCATCGTCAGCACCTGATTGGAAACGGGCATGATACGCCCGTCAATTTTCAGGGCTGGAGGAAAATCTGCCGTGATGAAAAGATCGGACGCGTTTTTGGTGGACATCAAACGCAAAAGCCCGTTGATGAAATTGAGAGCCTGATCGCGTTCCATAATCGGATCTTGCCAAGAAAAGAAGGGAAGGATTCTACATGAAAAGGGTTTGGTCGACAGCGCGCGTGCGCGCTTCCTGCCGGGAAATGACGTTGCTCTTGACCATTTCCATGAGGCACTGGTCCAGTGTCTGCATACCCAGAGCCTGCCCGGTCTGGATGGAGGAATACATCTGGGCGACCTTGTTTTCCCGGATCAGGTTGCGGATGGCATGCGTGCCAAGCATGATTTCATAGGCGGCGGTTCGTCCACGGCCATCCTTCAGTTTCAGAAGCGTCTGCGAAATGACCGCGCACAGGGATTCCGCCAGCATGGCGCGCACCATTTCCTTTTCGGCCGCGGGAAACACGTCGATGATCCGGTCGATGGTCTTGGCCGCCGAGGAAGTATGCAGTGTGGCAAACACCAGGTGGCCGGTTTCCGCCGCTGTCATGGCAAGCCGGATGGTTTCCAGGTCGCGCATTTCTCCCACCAGGATCACGTCCGGGTCTTCCCGCAGGGCCGAACGCAGGGCGTTGTCGAACGACAGGGTATGCGTGCCGACCTCCCGCTGGTTGATGAGGCATCGCTGCGAATCATGCACGAACTCGATGGGGTCCTCGACCGTCAGGATGTGGCGGTAAAAATTAATGTTGATGTGATTGATGATTGCTGACAGCGTGGTGGATTTTCCCGACCCCGTCGGACCGGTGACCAGGACGATCCCGCGCGGATTCTCGGCGATGCTCTTGAAAATGGGTGGACACTTCAGTTCCTCCAGTGTTTGCACCTGCGAGGGAATGGTCCGGAAAACCGCGCCCGCGCCGCGATCCTGAACGAAGGCGTTGACCCGGAAACGCGCGAGGTTGGGAATGGCGAAGGAGAAATCGCACTCCAGCCTGTCTTCATACGTCTTGCGCTGGGCGTCGTTCATGATCTCGTACACCATCGCGTGCACGTCGCTGTGCTCCATCGGCGGCAGGTTGATCTTGCGCACATCGCCATGCACGCGGATCAGTGGGGGCAGCCCGGAAGAAAGGTGCAAGTCGGAAGCCTGGTTCTTGACGCTGAACGCCAACAGTTCCGTAATATCCATGAAGTAGCCTCGTGTCGTAGAATTGGTGGGAATATCGTGTGAAAATCCCGGATGATTATGAACGCAATACTGGACAATCTGCAAGCGGTTCGTGCAAACATTGCCCAAACCGCGCGACGCGCGGGGCGTTCGCCGGAGGGTATCCGCTTGCTGGCGGTCAGCAAGACCCGGCCCGCCGCCGAAGTGTTCGAGGCCGCTGTCATGGGCGGGCAGCGGGATTTCGGTGAGAACTATGTCCAGGAAGGCGTTGGGAAAATCGCGGCGTTGCAGGGTCTGCTGCCGCCCGGATACCCACCGCTTGCCTGGCATTTCATCGGTCCCCTGCAAGGCAACAAGACCCGGCTTGTCGCCGAGTGTTTCGACTGGGCGCATTCCGTCGACCGGCCCAGGGTTGCCGAGCGGCTCTCCCGTCAACGTCCGGCGGCGCTGCCGCCCCTGGAGGTCTGCGTGCAGGTCAACATTTCCGGCGAGGCCAGCAAGAGCGGCTGCGCGCCCGCCGAAGCGGCGGCGCTCTGCCGCGCGGTCGCGGCCCTGCCCGGACTCAGGCTGCGCGGCCTGATGGCGATTCCGGTTCCGGTAGACGAATTTGACGCGCAACGCGCCCAGTTCGCTCGCCTGCGGCAATTGCAGGAAACACTGTGCGCCGAAGGACTGGCGCTCGACACCCTGTCCATGGGTATGACCCATGATCTTGCGGCGGCCATTCACGAAGGCTCGACCCTGGTGCGCGTGGGCACGGCTATCTTTGGAGAAAGGAACACACCATGAAAACGATCTTCATCGGCGGCGGCAACATGGCGACAGCCCTGATCGGCGGCATCCTGAAAGAAGGGGTCACGCCAGGCGACATTCAGGTCGTGGAGCCCCTGCCCGAAAAAAGACAGGAACTGGAGACGAGATTCGGCGTCACCTGCTTGCCGGGAGCCGCGGATGCGGAAATTCCGGAATCCGGACTCGTGACGCTGGCGGTCAAGCCGCAACAGATGCGCGCGGCGCTTTCCCCCATCGCCGGACGGCTGACGCACCAGATCGTGCTCAGCATCGCGGCTGGCCTGCCGCTGGAAACGCTCTCCCGCTGGCTGGGTGGCTACCGGCGCGTCGTGCGCGCCATGCCCAACACCCCGGCTCTGGTCGGCGCGGGCATGACCGGACTGTGCGCGCTGCCGGAAGTCGCCCTGAACGAACGCCTGGTCGCCGAACGCGTTCTTGGCGCGACGGGCGCCACCCTCTGGATCGAGGATGAAACCCTGATGGATGCCGTCACCGCCATTTCCGGCAGCGGCCCGGCCTATCTCTTCCTGTTCATCGAAGCCTTGCAGCAGGCGGCCGTCGAGCTGGGGCTGGCGCCGGACGCGGCGTGCAGGCTGGCGATCGAAACCACGCTGGGCGCGGCGAAACTGGCCGCGGCTTCCGGTGATCCGGTGGCCGAATTGCGTGAACGCGTCACTTCCAGGGGCGGCACTACGGCGGCGGCGCTGGAAGTCATGGCGCGAAAAGGCGTGGCAGCGGGCATTATCGCGGGCGCAAAAGCGGCGGAAGCGCGCGGACGCGCGCTGGCGCGCGAACTGGGAGCCGCGTGATGGAACCCCTCGTCACCGTTTTCCTCTATCTGCTCAACACCGCTGTCAGTTTTTTCTGCGTATTTTTTCTTCTGCGGTTCGTCATGCAATGGCAGCGGATTTCCTTCGGCAACCAGTTGGGTGGTTTCGTCTTCAAGCTGACCGACTGGGCCGTCAATCCCCTGCGTCGCGGCATTCCGGGGTTCGGAGGGCTGGACTGGTCCTCGCTCTTCGCCTGTTTCCTGCTGCTGTTGCTGTATCACGGCCTGCTGTTCGCCATTGACCGGATCGGGTTCCTTTGCGTGGGGCCTTGTACCGGAACCCGGGTCCTGCTGCTCCTGTGGTTGACGTTTCTGGCTTTCCTGCACATGGTCGTCTATCTGTGCATGGGCGTGATCCTGCTTGACGCCATTCTTTCCTGGATGAATCCCTACAGCCCCCTGGCGCAGCCCTTGCGACAACTGGCGCGTCCGCTGCTCGCCCCCGTGCGTCGCCTGATCCCGCCCATTTCCGGGGTTGATCTCTCGCCCCTCGTCGCGCTGGTCTGCCTGCAGGCCATCCTGATCGTGCTGCCCCGGACATGACGGACTGGTTCCGGCCAGACGGCGCGAACGCCTTTTGTCTCTCACTGCATGTGCAGCCTGGCGCGGCGAGGAACGAAGTGGCGGGACGGCATGGCGACGCGCTCAAGATCCGTCTCGCCGCGCCTCCCGTCGACGGCAAGGCGAATGTCGCGCTCCTGGCTGCGCTCGCCGCCTGGCTCGGCGTGCCCAAGCGCGCCGTGGCGATAAAGAGCGGACACGCTTCCCGCCGCAAGGTGGTGCGGGTGGAAGGCGTGGATGCCGGAACGTTGACCGCCTTGACGGTTCTGGGAAGCATGTGACCGAAAAGGGAACGGAATGTCACGGCTTTTCACCATGCCGGTTTCCCTCCGCCGCTTCTGACTATAATGGCTCCGCCTGCCTGTCAGGCATACGCGGTCCGCTTCCGGACGGAATACCGGAATACCGGAACTCCCGCCTGGAATGGGCCTTTTCCTTCATTGGAAAGGAGACGACACAAATGAAAAAATCCTCGTACCTCACTCTGCTGGCCGGTGTGTTCGGCCTGGTTTTCAGCGTCGCCATTCAGGCGCAAAACCAGCCCCAGCGCGACAAGGCCGCGACGCCCCAAACCCTTCCCGCCGACGTGGGGCAAAAGCCGCTCCCCAATAAGCGTGCGAACTCCAAGGCCGCTCCCGTTGGAGACAGCGTTCCCGCCGACAAGGCGAATCCCGCAGGAGACATCGCCCCCGATGCGGCGCCGGAATCCGACGCCATGGCCCAGGACAAGAAAGACAAGCGCAAGTAAAGCGTCCGGCACAAAAAAGCAGGGCTTGTCCCTGCTTTTTTCATGGGAGCATGCCCAACCTTGCCTGGGGGCACAGATTCCCGCGGCACGCGCCATGCGACCTTTTCCCCGAGCCGCCGCGTTCCGGACGCGGCGCGACTGAACGCCCGCGGGGGAAATCCCAATGGTTCAGCGGGCAGGCGGGGGGATCATGTCGATCGCCACAATCTCCGGTCTGCCTGTCGTGCGGCTTCTTGGGCCCCAGGTGCCCGCGCCGGAAGAGACCCAATAGTGTGTCCGGTCACGCCGGGAATATCCGTAGGCATTTTCGTAGATGAGCGCAACCACGTAATTGAAGGGAAACAACTGTCCTTTGTGGGTATGGCCGGAAATCTGCAACAAGACATTCGCGGCCTGGGCCTCTTCCAGGTGAAATGGCTGATGGTCGAGCAGGATGCGCGGTCTTTCACGCAGGCGCGCGGGAAGGTTCGCCAGGATTTCGGGAATGGTTTTTCGCTTCCGGCCAGAAAAGCGCTCCCCGGACCGGTCGTCACGTCCGATCAGCAGGATTCTTTCGCCCACGTCATTCCAGGCGTCACGCAGGATGCGGATGCCACCCTCTTCCAGCAGTCGCACGCTGGCATCGCCCTGGCCCGCGATGTATTCGTGATTGCCCAGCACACCCCAGACGCCCAGTTTCGGCGCGAGACGTTGCAGGCTTTGCCGGGTTGCCACGGGATCGAATCCGTAATGGTCATCCAGGATGTCGCCTGCAAACAGGACGAGATCAGGCCGCAAGGGCTCGATCAGGTCGACAAGCCGGGAGAAATCCGATGGTGAAACGAGCCGGCCCAGATGTGTGTCGGAAAGGGCGACGACGCGCAGGGGTTCCATTCCGGCGGGCGCGCGCAAGGTGACGTTGCGCACTGTCGGGTACTGCGTGTTTACCCATCCCGATGCGGTTGCCAGCGCCGCGCTCAAGGCAATACCGCCGCAAACGGCGACGCGCCAGCGGGGAAGGCGTTCCGGCGCAATGGTTAGCCAGCGAAAACACCGGTTGCAGAGCCGGAACAGGCCGACAAGCAGCCATGCGAGCAGCGCGTGCAGGACGAAAGCCAACCAGATCGTCCCCGCAAACGTGAACGCCCGCACCCACGGGCCGTTGCCCTCGACCACGCGCGACAAGGGAAAGGCGACGGAAAACCCGATTGCGGCGAGACAAAGGAAAACACGCAACGCCAAAGGCGCCCTCGCGCCGCGCAGGACGAAAAAAAGCCGCACGATCAGGAGCGCGTTAACCGCGAGATACAAGATTCCAATCAGCTTGAATACCCACATGGCTAATCACCGAAACCAGGGAAAGGCGCTGCTTGAACAGGCGCGTGAAACGAATTTGATTGTCGCGTTCCGTTTGTTTGTGGAACTGTCCGGCAAACAATCCACGATGTCGAGCATACCATGCATGCTGCTTTTCGCCTGGCCCGGATTGAGCGCCTCAGACCCTTCGATTGACGATCAGCACCGTGCCGATGACCAGCAATCCCAGGGGCCACCAGACCATGAGCGCGTGCACGACATGGGCTTGCAGCAGGTCAAGCTTAATCGCCAGGAACAGCAGTCCGTAGAACAGCAGCGCGCCACCCAGGAAATAGATTTTCATGGTCATCAGCAGGCTGCCCAGGAGGACGAGGCCCAGGGGCCACCAGGTGTTCAGCAGGCGTCCGCTGTCCAGATGCAGGACGCCGAGATTGGCGATAATCAGCAGCAGGCCGGCCAGGACCAGAATGGCGCCGGTGACGACACGTCCCATCATGTTGTTTTTGCTCCGAACTCCAGCCAATGTTGGCAGCCGAAAGGATACAGCATGCGTGGGAAGAAACGGCAAAACGCCAGCAGGCAAGGACAGGCGCCGCCTCCCTTGCCAGGAATGCCGGAACCCTTTTATGTCCATGAAATAAATTGGTCGACAACGGTTTACGCTATAAACTTTCCCGTCGGCGCGAAAAACCGTTTTCCGGTAATCCAGAATACCCCTTGGAAACGCGCCGGATACGGCGACGAGGCGCCAGAACTTTCATCGAAAACAAACTCCGGTGGGAAACCTCCCCCTTCAGGGGATCATCTGGCCTGGGAGAGGTGTAATCCCTTCCATGCTGTTTCGCCCGGTCACGAGCGTGGATTGAAACATGAGCGAGCCGCGCAATGATTTGCCGCAGACATGGTCCGGCCAGGGTATTGGCTGGATCATGGACAAGCTTTTTGCCCTGGCGACGCCGGCCTGGGCCTACGGTCCCACGATGCAGGCTGTTCGCAACGGGTTTCTGTTGTGCCTGCCCCTGGTTGTGGCGGGCGCGCTTGCTGTCCTGATGAGCAACCTGCCGGTGCAGGTTTACCAGGACGCCATGCGGACCCTGTTCGGCGCCCAATGGAAACAGTTTCTCGGATTGGTCTGGCAGGGGAGTTTCGGCATCCTGTCCTTGCCGATGGTCTTTGGCGTCTGTTGCAACCTTGTCCTCGACCACAACCAGCGGCGGCCGCTTGCGCCCGTCAATCCAGTCACGGCCGGCATCGTCGCGCTGGCGTCGTTCGCGGTGTTGCTGCCGTCCGATGATTTCGTCGCGCAACTGGGGGTTCCGGGACTCTTCGTCGGCATTCTGGCGAGCGTGACCGCCACCCGGATTTTCCTCAGGCTGGTGCGTGTCCGTTTCCTGCAAATGCGGATATATCCTGACGGCATTGTCCAGGTCTCGCAGGCGTTTTCCTGTCTTGCCGCGGGCGTCCTGACCGTCATGTTGTTCGCCGGCGTCAATCTGGGCGCGCGCGCGCTTACCGGCGTTTCCGTGCATGAGTGCATCCATGGCCTGCTGCTTTTTCCCTTCCGGCTCGACATGCTCCAGAACATGCTCGACACCGGCATCGCCTATGTGTTCATCACGCATGTCTGCTGGTTTTTCGGGCTGCACGGCACAAATGTGTTCGATCCCCTGACGCGCGACATCTTCGAGGCGGCGACCCAGGGCAACCTGGCGGCGCAGGCGCAGGGACTGCCACCGCCGCACATCATCACCAAGCATTTCCTGGATACCTTTGTCTTCATGGGCGGCGCGGGCGCTTCCGTCTGCCTCCTGCTCGCCATTTTCGCGATCAGCCGCGATGGCGGCAATCGCCGGCTCGCCAGGGTCTCACTCGTGCCGGGCATGTTCAACATCAACGAAATCGTGCTGTTCGGCCTGCCGATCGTCCTGAACCCCATTTACTTCATTCCCTTCCTTCTCGTGCCGATGGCGCTGACGCTGACGAGTTTCACGGCGATTCGCTACGGTCTGGCGCCGCCGCCGCTGACCGCGCTGGACTGGACGACGCCGCCACTTCTGGGTGGCTATTTTTCCACCGGCCACATCGCGGGCAGCCTGCTGCAGATCTTCAACATCATCCTCGGCACGCTGATCTACATGCCATTCGTCAGTGTCTCCGACCGGATCAAGGAAGAGCGGCAGAAGCGGGCGAAACGCGACCTGCTGGAAATTGCCTGCAGCAACGCCGTCGGGCCTTCCGGCAAGAAATGCCTGGATCGGGATGATGAAGTCGGCGCGCTGGCGCGCATTCTGGCGCGCGACCTGGAGGTCGCCCTGAAGACGGGCGCTGGCGTCTATCTGGAATATCAGCCACAGGTCGACGGCAGCGCGGGCCGGGTGGTCGGCGCAGAAGCGTTGGTGCGCTGGCGGCATCCGGTATACGGCCTGATTCCCGCGCCCATCATCGTCGCCATTTCCGAAGACGCCGATTTCATGCGTGACCTGGGCTTCCGGGTGCTGAACGAAGCCTGCGCCGAGCGCGCGCGCTGGCATGCGGCGGGGCTGGACACGTGTTTCAAGATGGCGGTCAACGTTTCCATCCGGCAACTGGACGATGTGACCTTGCCGGGCAGGTTGGCACAGTGTCTTGAAAAGCATGGGTTGACGCGGAAGATGATCGGGATCGAAGTGACCGAATCCACCGCACTTGATCCGGATGCGCCGCACAACCTGATCCTGGGCCAGATCCATGACCTGGGCTTTTCCATTTCCATCGACGATTTCGGCATGGGGCACAGTTCCCTCGTGTACCTGAAATATTTCCCGGTCGACACCCTGAAGATCGACAAGGCGCTGAGCAAGGATGTCGCCAGCAGCCAGATCTGCGTGGAAATCATCGCCACCATTGTCGACCTCTGCCGCGCCCTGGACACCAGGATCGTGGTTGAGTTCGTCGAAACCCAGGAGCAGATCGATGTTCTCGACAGGCTGGGTTGCCACATTTTCCAGGGGTATTTCTATAGTCCGCCGCTACCGGGGGAGAAAATGCTGGAATACGCCCTGCGCATGAACGGGCGATCCCGTGATTCCGGCGATGGCGAACGGCAAGATGGGGCGCGTGCCTGACGCCCGCTTGCGCCTTGCCGTCGTTTTCGCTTGCGGGTGCGTCATGTTGTCCGCGGGCGCGCGGAATTCCGAAACGGCGGACGATGCCTGGACGGCGCTTGCGCAGACGAAGGTTTCCGGCAGCCTCATGTATTTCCAGCGCCACCGGGAACGCTACCGGATCGACGAGGACCGTTTCGGCGGCAACCTGCACCATCGCACCCTGCAAGGCCAGGTCGACATCAGCACGCCGTATTTCCTGAAAAATGTCATTGGCGTGGAAGCGGGGATTTTTGCGACAACCGATCTTGCCAACGGCGCGAGTCCCGACCATGAAATCAGCTTTTTCCCCTGGAGAAATCCCTGGTCGGCGGATTGGCTGCGACGGGACGCCCGTGGCGGGTTTTCCTTGTACCGCGCCCATCTCAAGCTGCGCCACGTGACCGACCATGGCGACTGGTGGGGCAAGCTCGGCTATTTCCAGCCGGGCGGCCCCGGTGTGCTGGGAGTCAACTGGTCGTTGATGCCGGGCACCTATGCGGGCGTGGAAGGTGGCGTCGATTCCGGTCCGTTTTCCGTGGCGGGCGCCTGCGTGACCCGTTACAAAGCGCCGTGGTATCGCGGGACCTATGCCTTTCTCGACAACGAGCGCCGTGGCGTTGGCCATCTCTGGTCGTTGGGCGCGCGCTATGCCCCGAATGGCAGTCCCTTTTCGGCGGAGGTGGCCTATGGCGAAGCGCCGGGCTATTTGCGCAGCGCGCACCTGAAACTCAAGCACAGGACGGGCGCGCGTTACTTGAGCTACCAGCTTTATGTCATGGGGGACCACGACGGCGCGGATTCCCCCAACAACCATTACGCGGGAAACTGGGCTTTCCAGCATTATCTGGCGTTTTCCCGGACATTCGCGCCCTATGTCTTCAGGGCGGAATTCACGCATACCCGCGCGCCCAGCAGGGCGCCACGGCACCTGGGATATTTTGTATACCGTCTCTCCGGCTGGTACGGCGGCGCGAACGGCGCCTACGAGCCTTGGTGGGACAACCGTTCGGACTGGAACCACAACCGCGAAAGCGCTGTGTTTTTCAGCCTGACGCGCACCCTGGACGACATTGGGCTATCTGGCGTACACGCGGGTGTTTCCATTGCGCGCGGCTGGAACGGCAAGGTCTACGGTGTCCGGGAGGAACTGCGGGAAGCGGCCTGGTCTGTCGACCTGGGCTACCGCGTACTTTCCGGGCCACTCAGGGATACGCGCCTGACGCTTCACTACACACGCTACGACAACCGGACTCGGCAGCCTGGCTGGACTGGCTATAGGAACCTGTTCCAGGACGAACGCGACCTCAAGGTGCTCATCGTCGTGCCCTGGTAGCCGGGCGCGCGACCTGTTTTTGCCCTGTCTTGCCGATACAAGGCGTTGGAGGCTGTTCGCAATCATTCAA